>DOXE01000241.1 GCA_003519205.1 Chloroflexota bacterium | reverse complement strand
GCCACAAAAAATAACGGTGCTCTACAGCGGGGTCAGCCATTCTTTTAGGCCAGTGACTGATAAAGAACGCATCAAAACAATGCGGCAAAAATATGGCCTGGGAGATTGGCCATACTTGTTTAGCGTCGGGACGTTGCAACCTCGAAAGAATTACGAGTTACTCATTCGGGCTTTTAAGCCTATCACCGAAAAGTATCCCCTTCGTATGCTTATAGCCGGGGGAAAGGGTTGGATGATTGAACAGATGCTGGCAGAGGTTGAGGCTCAAGAGCTCGAAAATCGAGTGGTATTTCTCGGCTTTGTAGATGATTCTGATTTACCTGCCTTATACAGTGAAGCGACATTGTTCCTCTTCGCCAGCTTATATGAAGGATTTGGCTTACCATTGCTTGAGGCGATGGCTTGTGGGGTTCCGGTAATCACTTCTAATGCATCATCTTTACCAGAAGTTGCCGGGGAAGCGGCAGTTCAGTTGCCACCGGACAGCCCAACCCTTTGGACATCTGCCATGTTGGATCTGCTAGACGATGCATCCCGGCGAACTGGTCTCGTCGCTGAAGGATTCCGGCAAGCCCGGCGGTTCACCTGGTCAAATTCTGCTCGGCAACTTCTCTCGATAATCGATCGATTGCTGAACATATGAATTGCCAGTTAGATTTATCCCTATAGATGAATACTTTGCCCTGGTAGGTTTGGACACTTATAATGCTGGCAGAAAATCAATCTAGCAATAGGACGAGCAGAATATGGAACCAATCTATCGTTCAGATGGCGAATGGGTCGGGGTATTTATTGATGGGAACGTGTTCAACGTCGATGGCGAGTGGTTGGGATTTGTCACTGGTCGGGAAGTTTTCGATCCGGCGGGTCAATATTTGGGATTTTTGAGCGATGACAAACGATTACTTCGCAAACGATCGCTTAGCGATCGGCCGCCCCGGTTAAAACCACCCCCCAGGCCACCAAAGCCTAAAATTCCCGCCAACGTGCCCCTTGCTCCAATGATGAGGGAATTGCCGCACCAGATTGTTGACATGTTTGAAGAATATCCGGAGCGGTTGATTTACGTATCCGAAACACGCCCTGACATGGACTGAGTGAGGATGATGGATCCAAAACCGGCCAGCGACTCCTGCGTTACCTTAACCCAATTGATGGGTCCTGGTTCAGCCAATACAATGGGCAACGTGCATGGTGGTTATATCATGAGGCTATGTGACGAGGCGGGAGGTATGGCTGCCATCAAACATGCTCGACGTCCAGTTGTCACGATTGTCTTGGACTCGATGACATTTCGTTCTCCCGTGCATATTGGCAATCTATTAACGGTATCAGCTGAAATCACTTGGACCGGCCGCACCTCGATGGAAACAAGAGTGGTGGTAACGGCCGAAGATGTCCTAAGTGGGAGCACGACGCATACAAACACGGCCTACATTGTCTATGTGGCCCTCGACGAAGCCGGTCGTCCTGCGCCAGTACCGCCCCTACTGTGTGATACAGCTGAAGCCCAATCCCGGTTTGAGCGGGCAGCCGCGCGACAGGCGCATCGTTTGAAATCGCGAAATCTGGGTGATTGATGTCTAATCCACCTTCTCGGCTATTGCATCTTTTACGCGATCAATCTATTGCCAAAAGGGTTCTCGAGGCGCCCGAGACCGATATGGGCTTGGCAGAGTTAGAGCCCTTTCCCTTTCTGGCAATTGTCGGCCAAGAGGAGATGAAACTAGCCTTATTATTGGCAGTGATAAACCCCCTCGTGGGTGGTGTGCTGCTTATTGGATCCCGCGGTACTGCCAAGACCACGGCCGTACGTTCATTGGTTGATATTCTGCCATTACGCCTTCAAAGCCTTTGTCCCAATGGCTGCACCGAGGAGATCCTCGAAGAACAAGGCTTGGATGGGATATGCGAGAATTGTGCAAAACGGGTGGGATATGGCGAACCACTTACCGTCGAAGATCGGGTTAGGATCGTCGAACTACCGTTAAACGCTGAGCTGCGAGATGTTGTAGGGGGTATAGATGAACGCCTGGCTTTGGAACAACGCCGGCTACGCTTAGAGCAAGGCATTCTAGCCCAGGCCGATGGAAATATCCTCTATATTGACGAAGTCAATCTGCTAGATGATATGGTATCTGACGCCATTCTGGATGCTGCTTCTCAAGGCTTCTATACGGTTCGCCGGGGCCCATTGAATTTGCGGTATCGCGCTCGCTTTTTGCTTATTGGCTCCATGAATCCAGAAGAGGGAAAGCTTCGACCGCAGATCATGGACCGATTTGGCTTGCGCGTAGTTGTGCGCGGTCTGGCTGATCCAGAGCTTCGATTCCGTGCCTATGAGCAGGCTGTAACATATGGCCTGCAACCGGAACGTTTGGCGGCGGCTTTTGCCGAAGAGACCTTGCTCCTGGCCTTGGAGGTCGAGCGAGCCAGGAATCGATTGCCAGAGATAACGATTGGCAGCGAGGCTAAGGAGCTGGGCTTGAATCTCATCCAGAAATTAGGGATTGCTTCAAGTCGAGCAGAGATCACGCTTTTTGAAGCCGCACGGGCTCATGCCGCAGCCGATGAACGGCCCGAGGTGTTAAAGGCGGACATTGAAGCTGTGACTCTCATTTCTTTACGAATGCGACAGAGCACGGGATTGCCAGATTTTATGCGTCAACAGCAATCCGAGGATGATATGTTGAAAGCCTTGATCGCCGACGATATTTCAGACCAAGTAAGAGAACGCCAGAAAACAAAATCGTGATCAAGGATTATTTTGCCGAAACGCTGTTAAAATTGGGATTTACGGCGATCCTCTTAGGATATCTATTAGTATGGTTACCCCAACCTGTTGTAGGTTTATCCTTTATTGGCTTGGAGCTCGGGGAATGGGTCAAATTTCTACCTCAGGTAAGATCGGGAGAAATCATCGCCGATCGCAACCTTTTTTATGTACCTCCAATTACTCTTAGCTTAATGATAATTTTATGGACGGCAAATTGGCCAAACCGGAGATGGCAAACTTGGGTGATG
>DOXE01000209.1 GCA_003519205.1 Chloroflexota bacterium | reverse complement strand
GACAATCGCTCAACTTAGGTTCAAAAATGTTAGCAGATTACTAAGAATCGGTCCCATAATCAACTTAAAATTTCAGCACCAGAATCCTAAAAGGTTGTTTTAGCTGTGACTGACAACGCTCATCATATTCGAGAGCAATTTCGGGACAGGGAGCATAGCATAGAACTTCTCATGGCGCAAGATCCCGAGTTTCGTGCCTTGTGTGAAGATTATGATGCCTGCGTTGATGCATTGCGGTACTGGCTTGACTCCAAAGAGCCTGAAGCCGAAACTAGGGCTAATGAATATCGTACCCTGGTTCAAGAACTACAGGCGGAGATTGTGCAGATCCTGGAAGGGTTGGAACCTCGACGGCTTGATTGAAGAGGTAATCGGATTATCGGAAAATCTGAGGATGATTGTAGTTTATACCCATTTTGCATTTTGACTGGCATTGTTAATAGTCTCAATAGGTTGTAGCCATTGAATCTATCACCACTCAGTTCAGATTAAAGGAGGTTATATGCGTCTCACCCATTTCGTTATCGCGGCCTTAGTTATATTTGGTGGTGCCCAGGCCATTGCACAGGACGAAGCGAAACCGACCACCACACAAGCCCAGAGTAGCGGGGACCTGCGATCTGCGGTCCAAAATCCCATCAGCTCGCTGATCAGCCTGCCGTTTAAATTCACCTTCGATTATGGTGCTTCTAACGGGGAAGCCTCTTTTTTGAGCATTCAGCCTGTTATCCCCATCACAGTCGGCGACTGGAACCTGGTAAATCGGGTTATTGCACCCCTCATCGACACCGACGGAGAGATCACGGGTACACCGGAAATACCCAACCCGCCTTCCGGCAATGGTGCTACCGGCCTCGGGGACATCAATTATTCGCTCTTTTTATCGCCGGTCGATTACAAGACGGCCATCTGGGGCATCGGTCCGTCCATCAGCATCCCTACCGCCACCGACAAAGAGCTCGGCAGCGAAAAGTGGAGTGCCGGCCCGACGGCTGTGGTTCTCTTGCAGCCCAAATGGGGCACCTTCGGCATGCTAGGACGGCATTTGTGGTCCTTTGCAGGGGACTCTGATCGTGATGACGTCAACCAATCACTGTTGGAGCCCTTTTTAAACTACAACCTCCCCAATGGCTGGTATCTAATTACGGACATCATCATTACCGCCAATTGGGAGGCGGATTCCAGCAACACATGGACGGTGCCGCTGGGAGGCGGGGTCGGCAAACTATTTAAAATCGGTAATCAAGCCATAAACGCCCGAACCGAAGCCTACTACAACATCGAAAAACCCGATGGCGCCCCGGATTGGCAGTGGGGATTTACGATTCAATTTTTATTTCCGAAATAAAGTCAATTAGATAGGCGTGTACGTCCGAACTTAATTGTATTAACCAACAAACCATATAAAGGAGGAATACTATGAAACTGAGCGCAATAAACAAAACAGGTAAGTGCACAAGATCCTTGAACGTCTCCATCAGTGCAGTAATCTTGTTGGGACTCATATTGGTCGGTCAATCTTTTGGGGGAACTGCAAAAGAAATTGATGCCAGCGCCGATGCGGCGATGGATCGCTTTTACAAGCAAGTCAAGGATGCCAAGGAGGTCGTCCAGAAGGCCAAAGGGATGCTGATAATGCCGAATGTGAAAAAAGGGGCATTAATCGTCGGCGGTGAATACGGACAGGGGGCTATGAGAATCGGTGGTAAAACAGTTGACTACTACAGTATGATTTCCGGTTCAGTCGGTTTCCAGATCGGGGGACAAGCCAAAGATATTGTCATCGCCTTCATGTCAAGTGATGCCTTGAATAAGTTTCGAGACAGTAAGGGATGGGAAGCCGGAGTTGACGGTAACGTTGCCTTAATTACGGTTGGCGCCGGTGAAAGTGCAATTACCGCCATGGGCAATGACCCCATTGTGGCGTTCGTTTTCGACGTCAAGGGACTTATGGCGGATATGTCTCTCAAAGGAGCTAAGTTCAACAAACTTGATATGTCAAAATAAACAAATTAACCTCACGCGAAGTCGCAACGGCGCAACGCTGAAAAAAATACACTGATGATGAAAGCTAATAAATATATCGTGTGGCGTCGTTGCGGCGTGCCGCGAGAAAAACGATCTCACGCGACATCGCCACGACGCAACGATTGAAAGAGCTAAAAATAACCAAGAAGAAAAACAACTGAATGGCTATGAAGAAAAAGGGGCCAAAAAAGAAGCGTAACAGGTCGCGGAGCAAATACTGGTGGATCGGCGGACTGGTGCTGATCGTGGTCATCATGGGAGGCTACGCAGGGCACCAGCAGAATGAAAAGCCAGGCGAGCAGCAGAAAATTCCCGCCGAGCTGGCAGGCCGCTGGCAAAGGCCCGACGGCGGATACGTCCTGGAGCTGACCGCCATCAGGCCTGATGGCGTGGTAAAGGCGTCTTATTTCAACCCGAGGCCGATAAACGTCTCCCAGTCGCAATGGCAGATAAAAGAAGACCGACTGGAAGTGTTCGTAGAACTGCGTGATGTCGATTATCCCGGTTCCACTTACACGCTGGCATATCAGCCTGATCAGGACCGTTTGTACGGCATCTACTATCAGGCAGCGATGGGCCAGATGTTTGAAGTTGAATTCGTGAGGGCCAAATAGCATTTGCACCTCTGCGGGGGCAAACAGGTTTGGCAAGATCGCATGAA
>DOXE01000065.1 GCA_003519205.1 Chloroflexota bacterium | reverse complement strand
TGACGGAGATTGGCCGGAAATCGGACGTTAGAGAGAGATGGTTAAAGAACTTCTAGACGTCCATATAGAAGCATCAAAAAAAGCGATTGAGGCTAATCGCTCACCTCAACTGTTATATTTGCTCGTCCACATCCGGCCACCTAAAGAGTTAGGCTTTTCCGAATTGGACCTAAACCTCTGCTTAGTGCTCGATCGCAGCACATCCATGAATGGTGATAGATTAGAAAAAGTCAAGTCTGCGGCCAGTATGATCGTAGATAAACTATCCGAAGACGACCGGTTTTCGTTAGTGGTCTTCAGCGACCGATCCGAAGTTATTTGGCCCGCTAAAAAGGTGGCTGATAAAAAGGTCCTGGTGGCCATGATTGAAAGGATTGCTGCATTTGGCGGGACCGAAATACATCAAGGACTGGAGGCTGGCTTACAAGAGGTTCGGAGAGCACAATTGCCGAATTACTCCAACCATCTGATTTTACTAACGGATGGTCACACATATGGCGACGAGGAGGCTTGTGTTGACCTGGTTCGAAAAGCCGCTAAAGATGGTATCTTATTCAGCGGCTTAGGACTCGGGCCCGACTGGAATGATCGCTTCTTGGATGAACTTGCGTCATTGTCAGGCGGAGATGTTGCTTATATCGAAACCCCGGAACAAGTGTTTCAAGAGCTGAAACAGGTTTTTCATGGCCTAGATTCAGCCTATGCGCGAAATGTGCGATTGGTGACCCACTTTCCACCTGATATTACGTTAACCAAGGCGTTTCGAGTTTCACCCACCGCCCAGCCACTAGCCTTAAATCAACATGAAATGCGCCTTGGCAGCGTCGAAGGACGAACACCCCTTTCGGTTCTTTTAGAATTTTCTATTGATGTGCAGCGGGCGGGCCAATTAGTACCAATGCCAATCATTCTGACGGCCGATATCCCATACAGAAGTTTGCGAGATCAGGGCGTCAGAAAATTCCATGAAGTTGCCGTCGTCGCCCAGGCACCAAAAGAGGACCCACCGAAATCGCTGCTCGCTGCCGTCCAAGCTTGGAATTTGCATCAAATGAATGAAAAAGTCTGGGAAGATATAGAAGCTGGTGACGTGCATGCTGCTGAAATTCGAATGGAACACCTGACGTCACGGCTGGCAGAAGCTGGGCATATGGCTTTGGCCAGGCAACTCCGTGAAGAGGCTCTAAGACTTTCGAGCCAAGGTGAGGTATCGGTGGATGGTAGAAAACGCTTGAAGTTCGGCACTCGCTCATTGGTTTCACAAACAGTTGGTTTACCACACTTTGATCATGCAGAAATGTAATACTTGTGGTAATGAATATATCGAAGGTGCACTCTATTGTAGTGAGTGTGGCGTATTCCTTTTAGCTAAAACTGAGCCAGAGGAATTCGAGTCGAAGGCTCAGGTTCCTATCCCAAAACCAATCAATGGATCGGATCCAACGCGACCATTTGAACAGCAAGACGGTTTCGCAACTCGGCCAAACCGGGTCTTGATTTCGATTACTAGTACAGGCCGAAGAGTCGCGCTAGAATTGGTTGATGAGATTCGAATCGGCCTGGTCGATCCGGGTCAAGAGTTTTGGCCAGAGCTTGATTTGACGCCAGACCAGGGATTTGAGTGCGGTGTATCCAGATGCCATGCGCTCCTTCAGCCTACAGCTAAGGGCGTCGAACTAGTTGATTGTGGTAGCACCAATGGAACCCAGCTCAATAACCAACTCTTAAATCCGGAACAACCCCATCCGCTAAAAAATGGAGACCATGTTAAACTCGGCGGATTGCTCATTCAGGTCTTTTTCGAATCGTAAAAGCAATATTTAGAGGTCGTTAATGAGCATAACTGTAATCATGCACATTGCCAATGAAGAGCCGATACTTGGCGAACTTGACGAAATGCCTGAACCAACCCATCAGATGGTAACAATAACCAATCCACGTCGTCGCGATGGCAAGGACATCCATTACCTTGAGGACGAAGTTACGACCATGATCGTACCCTGGCACCGGATCAACTTCCTCGAGATCATGCCGACGGCCGAAGGGTTGGAAGAGGTGATCACCTTTGTGCGAGAGTAATGATTGATCAGATCCCCAGCTCCCTAACACCAACTGAACCACGTCTTGTGCTCGTCGTCGACGACGAGCCACGTATGATTCGTTTCATACGAATGAACCTGGAATTGGAAGGCTATCGGGTGATCGAGGCCAGTGATGGCCTTGAAGCATTAGAGCAGGTCCGTAAAAACTTGCCGGATTTGGTCATCATGGACGTGATGATGCCCAAAATGGACGGTTTTGAGACCTTAAGGGTTCTCAGGGAGATCTCGACCGTGCCTGTTATCTTGTTAACGGTCAAAAGCGACGAAGAAGATCGCATTCATGGCCTCGAGGCGGGTGCCGATGATTACGTGACCAAACCATTCAGTCCCCGAGAGCTGATCAGCCGGGTAAACGCCGTTTTGCGGCGGGCAGACTGGCCTGCGCCGGCTCCGCGTGCAATCCTGCAAATTGATGACCATCTCTCTGTCGATATCAATCGCCACCAGGTCATTGTGGATAATGAACGCATCGACTTGCGCCCGACCGAATACCGTTTATTGTACCACTTGATCCAGAATGCAGGCTGGGTTGTCCCGCACGACACCTTATTGGCCAAAGTATGGGGATATGAATACCGGGATGAAACCCATTACCTGCGATTATATATCAATTACCTGCGCAAAAAGATCGAAATCGATCCTTCGAATCCTCAATACATCTTGACCGAACGCGGTGTTGGTTACCGTTTCGCCGATTTCAAAAACAAAAACCTGTTGAAAGACGGCTGATATGACCTTTTCACCCGTTGACTCGGGGACATTTGAGGCTGGCCTCTTGTACGTCAGCCTAGATGGTCACGAGTTTTTTGACCGCATTGGCGCTTACCTGAATCCTCAAGACCAACTTAGGGTCCGCGAGGCATTTGAGATCGCTCGCCGGGAACATGGTGACCAGCGTCGCCAATCCGGCGAGCTTTTTTTTACCCACCCCCTGACAGTCGCTTACTACCTGGCTAACTATCGCTTGGATGCTGACGCCCTAGTGGCAGCCTTATTGCATGATGTTGCCGAAGATACGCTCGTATCCATCGACCAGATCAAAGAACTATTTGGATCGGAAGTCGGCCAACTGGTCGATGGCGTAACCAAGTTGAAGGAAGTCACGGCCGGGGTTGCCCAAGGCCGACAGCTCACTCCCGAAGAAATCCAGGATGCAAGTTTACATAAAATGTTTCAGGCGATGACGGTCGACGTACGGGTGGTTCTCATCAAGTTATTTGATCGCTTGCACAACATGCGCACCATCAAGGCTCTACCGATTGAGAAGCAACGGCGCAAAGCACAGGAGACCTTATCCGTTTATGCCCCACTGGCCAACCGATTAGGTATCTGGAATCTAAAGACCGAACTGGAGGCTTTATCACTTCAGGTGCTGGATAATGATGCCTATTGTCGTATCAAGCGTACTCTGGATTACCAATTTCACAAGCGACAAGCTTCCTATACAATCATTTCCAAAAAAATTATCCAGCATTTGCAAGAAAATGGGATCAACGTCGTCAACGTGATACCCAATCCGGAAAGCATTTATAGCGTCTACCTGGCTCTAGGGGGAGATTCGCTTCAGTTCGAAAATGTAGAAAGCCCTCGACGGATGGTGGTCCTAGTTGAAGATGTGGCTACTTGTTACCTGGCCTTAGGTCATGTTCACCAATTATGGCGGCCGGTACCCCGGAAATTTGATGATTACATTGCCGTTCCTCGCGAGAATCTATACCGCGCTTTACATACAACCGTCATCTATAGCGATGGGCAGATCTTGAAATTGCGCTTTCGCAGCGTTGCGATGAACGAGGTGTCAGAGATTGGTGTACTCGCCCGATGGGTATACGCCAGAACGCCGATGTGGACGCGAGAGATCGCCGAACGAGTGGAAGCACTTTTTGAGAACGTCACCGAAAATATACAGTTTGAGCCGCAAGATTTTAGTACCGGCGTTAAAGGAATCGTCGAAGACGTTTTTCGCCAACAAGTGATGGTCTATACACCTCGCGGTGACGTTATCGAACTGCCGAAAGGGGCAACGCCGGTAGATTTTGCCTATGCCATCCATACAGAAGTAGGTAACCAGTGCCTGATGGCCTATGTCAACGAGCGCCCTTATCCGCTAAACAAACCATTAAGCGACGGGGATCGAATTCGTATCGTAAAATCTGGTTGGGCTCGACCCCAGCGTAATTGGCTTGACGAAGATTTGGGTTACCTGACCACTAGCCTGGCTCGTTCAAAGGCACGTCGGTGGTTCCGCCGCCTGCCCGAGCCGCTGGCTATAGCCGAAGGGCGCAAGATCTTACAAGATGAACTTAAATTGTTAGGCGTGCCCAAATACTCACACCAGACAGTGGCTGATCAATTGGGTTTTCGGGAGACGCGTGAACTGTATCACGCCTTCGGCCGGGCTGAGCTTTTGCCGACGACGGCGGCTACCCAGGTGCTGATGGAAGAGTGGCATAAAGGACCTCTTCGGCATATCGGAAGTACCGTGCAAAGCGATAGTGGTCAGGAATATGTCGTGACCAACGCCGGCGGCCGAAAGCTACGTCTATGCCGTGCCTGCAATGCTCTTCCCGGCGACAACATCGTCGGCTTCTTACGGTCAGATGGCGGTGTCACGATACACAAAGAAGGCTGTTACACGTTGAGGCCCGATCCGATGGCCGATCGAACGATCAAATTGAACTGGGGGCAAGTGGGACAGGATGCCGTACGCATTATTACGATTCAAATCGATGTCTTCGATCGCTCTGGCTTGCTATTGGATATTGCCGAGCTCCTCCGGGACGAGAACGTTAACATCGCGGCCATCAGTACCCAACCCAAAGGCGACAACGGAAAGGTTCGAGTTATTCTCGATTTGGAGATAGCCAATCCTCGCCAGCTCGTGCGCATCTTACATCGTGCCCACGCCCTGGTCAATGTCTACGCAGTTCGATGCCTGCGCAAGACCGAATAAAGCTTTCATCCGGATCCGTTCACGGTTTACCAACGCAACCACGAAAAAAATCCTCCAGTTGACAGTTTGCACATAACCTCTATAATCCTGCTCTTGTTTGCTCAGGGCACTATCATAAAAAGGCTCTGTAGTTTGGATAAAAGGAGATCTATGATGTTGAAAAAGAAATACTTCAAAACGAAGGATGAATGTGAAGTTACATTTGAATTCGAGGGAGATGCTGTTGAATCAGTTGCCCTCGTTTCCGAATCAAACGATTGGAAACCGGTCGAAATGAAGAAAAGGAAAAAGGACGGCATTTATTTCGCTAAATTACGTCTACCGAATCAAGGTCAATTCCAGTATCGTTACCTGGTAGATGGCCAAAACTGGGTAAATGACGATGCGGCCGACGCTTATGTACCTAATGAATTTGGCAGCCAAAACAGTATCGTGGACACTTACCCGTCATCAAATTAATGTCGGAATATTCCTGGCAATTAATATATTGAGTCTTCGATGAGGGCTAATCTGCCTTAGCGAGAAGGTCCAAAGGAAAAGAAAAAAAAGCGGTCTGGTCACAGGCCGCTTTTTATTTTCTAGATGGGTCAATTTCATTTGGCCTAAGGTTGCTGGCTGTGATAGAATAAACGTTCTATCTGTTGCCATTTACATGAATGGTTTGGGCATAATTTAAGGGCCAAGAGCTTCCGACGATAAGTAATAAG
>DOXE01000200.1 GCA_003519205.1 Chloroflexota bacterium | reverse complement strand
AGCAGGAAGATGACGTTCCAGTCGATCGAGTGGAAGGCCTGCTCCTGTTCGACCACGCCAAAGATAATTATCGCCATCCCGCCCAGCAGGGCTGCGACCGTGCGGTGGACGCGCTCGGTGACGATCAAGAGATAGGTGATCAGGAAAATGCCCCCGGCTAGCCAGACAGGGTTCATGACGCCCCATCCTCAGCTTTATTCTCATCTTCCTCAAAACAGAACCCCAGGAGTTCGAGTAGATTGATGTACCCAATCACATGATAGCGGTCATCAACAACCGGTATGCCCGAAAGCCTGTGCTCGTGCATGCGCTTGAAGGCTATCTTTACAGTCTCGTCGCCCTTCACCCAGATGGGCTCTCGCATGGCATCCCTTGCGGTCCTCATGCTACTGCGTTTGGCGTATATCATAGCCTCTTCCAGGTCATGGATCTCTCTAAGAAATTCTTCGGGCATGATATGGAAGAATACATCGTCAGCGAGCTCCCGCAGACCGAGCAGCCCCACAAGGCGACCATCCTCCGCTACGACACACACCACATGCACATTGGGGTGGGTGAGCATCATACATGAGGTTTCATCGAGGGGTGTGTCAGGGCTGACAATGGTCGGCTCCAGGTTAAGGATGGCAAGCGCTTTGCTTATGGGTGTGTCCCGTAGGGCAACCCAGTTCGGGACGACTGCAGGTGGCAGGGTCTCCTGAGCCGGTTTGAGCATAACTTTGTGCAGTCCTTTGACCTGAGTGACGGGTAAGACCAGGAGCAGACCGCTATCTGGCCGGTCAAAACCACCCATGACGCGCTCGGTTTCAGCCACGGCCTGGGCTAATAAATCATCGTCTTCAATGGCAGCGATCAGGGTGCGCCGGCGCACCTCCCTGGACTCGAAGAGGCGATCCAGCCCGCTAAGACCCACCCGACTGAGCCAGGAATCGACCCGATAAGCGCCCGCGCTTTCCAGGATGGTCGCCCCAGGCACGCCAATCGTCCGCCAGGCCTGGAGAAGTTCGGGCAGGCATTTCAGGTCATCTAAAATAACCATCATAAGGTGTATCATGAATCTCTCCCTTAAGTTTTGTGAATTTCGTTGGTGTAAAAGTGTGCGCAGACTAATGCTGCGCACATTTTGTAGCCCATGAATTTATTGTCAAAGCTACTTGGGAGTATTTTACCTGATTTCAGGTTTTTTTAAGTCAGGCTAAATCAAGATCAATATCAGTGGGATAAAAATGATGGCGATCATAAAAATGACCAGATTGAGGTTGTTGGCAGTAACCCAATTCGTGAAGTTGAGCGTGATTCTTTGGTAGGGGTGATACAGGGTGATCAGAATGATAATGGAGATCACTGTTGTGCTGAACATACTAACCAGGACAACTGTGAAAGCAGCTGGATTGTTAAGTAGGATCCCCGCCAGCAGGGTGTCGATAAAGGTGGTGATGTTGGCGCCCATGATGTACGGAATTAGGTTTTCCCGGCGAACAAACCCCCGGGCACTTAGAGGTACAAGAATACCGAGCGAGACGCTAACTGACATCGAGACTAATGTCATCAGCCCACCCAACAAGAACATCACCCACGGCCGATAGATAAGACGAGACATTCGGCCAAATTGGCTCTTTTTTAGGGCGATTTGTGGCAGACAGCGGTCGAACAGGCTGAAACTGTACAGAATGATGGCTAAACCCACGAGAAAGAGCGACCATTGGGGCAACAGATTTAATAAAAAGCGAGCCACCGGATCAAAAATGAGATCCGTTGCCGAGTTGAGGAGGGCACCACTATGAAGCTGCACGCCGTCGAGCAGGCCTGACTTTAGAAAAATGTAGCCAAAGCCAAGGGCAATCACGTAAGTGGTGCCGGTAACGCTAAGTGAAAGCAACCCTATACCCAGGCTTTCAGCCCTGTTGCGCCCCCTGAGCACATACAAGCAACCAATGAAAAGGACGATAAAGCTGGCTCCCAAGCGGCTACCGGTGATCATGGTATAAGCGCCCACTTTGTCAATGATACCGGCATCAAAGAAGGTCAGGGCAGAGGCAGCAACAGGGGAACCACTCATGACCATATAGGCAAATAACCAGCCGAATCCGAGGCTATTGAACGCATTGTCGACGGCAAAATGATTCTCCACCAGCGAAGCCAGTCCCCGGGCACCCTCCTTCATCAACGTGATAGCAAAAATAAACAAAAACAGGCTCGTGATGAATAGGAATATCTTGTGCCAGGCGATCTGGAGCCACAGGGTCTTGACCAACTGGGCAGGAAAAACTGATTCAACCGGATAGCGAACAACTGGCGGTGATTCTGCTTTGGTGGATGACAGGTCGGNNCTCGCCAAACAACCAGCGCCGCCAGCGGCTGTGTTGTTCTGCACCTATGATGATTAGATCGTATTTCCCCTCGTCGATTTCCCAGCAAATCTGCCACAGGGGGTCGCCTTGTCTTACGCGCAACGTGCCATTGACTTGCCATTGCCTAAGCCGGTTAAGAAAGGTGCGAAGCTGTTCCCCGGAAGGCGTACTGGGCGTCAGAAGCGACTCGATCCCAACTTGAAGATGGCTCACAGAACCATAAATCAGAGGCTGGAAAGGCACTAAGGGCAGGATAGTAAGGTGTGCGTCACTTAAACGGGTCAGGCGTCCAGCCCATTCAACGGCTAACTCTTCTGATGCCTCCACCCGAATAACCAATAGAATTCTCCGAATGGGCCAGCGAGGCTGTTGTGCTACCAGTATTGTTGCCGGAGCATTACTTGCGACACGCCGTCCGATCGAACCAAAAAGCACTCTTTCGAGTGTCGATTGTTCCGGTTCGCCATATAGCACCAGATCGAAATCGCTTGTAGTCCTTCTGAGTTGTGAAAAATCTTCCCCGGATCTTTCCAACCTATAGGTTGTTTGACCCTGAAGCAAACTGGAGAGGTACTCACCATAAGCCCGAAGCGTAACATCGGCACTTGTCCTGGGCAGGTAAACCAGGATGCGTTTAGTTTCCTTACCTATTTCAGGAAGGTAGCCATCAGTGGTGTCAAGCTTTCGACCACCGTTGGTCGACAAAGCCGGCGACGTTTGCCGGTTGTTTTCCTTAAGCAAGCACTGCCCTTGTGTGTACACGTGTCTACCACCTCCATCATGGTCACGATAGCAGTTGGCCATGACAGGAATCGTGATAGGTTCGTTATAAAACTGTGATAATTGGATCGTTATGGGGAGATCACCTTAGCAGGTAATTTAGTCGAGTTTAAAATTGAGGGGGATAGTTACCAGCCGTGATTAGATATCGGGAAGGGTGAGCCCGTATCCTAGCCCGGATACAGTCTCGATATAGCGTGGATTAGCAGGATCTGGCTCAATCTTGCGGCGTAAACGGTAAACGAGCTGGCGCAACATATCCCGGTCGGCCCCTTCAGCACCCCAAACATGATCGATAATAGAGTCGCCCGTNNCCAGCACGGCGTAGAACAGCCTGTATTCGAGCAACCAGTTGACGGGGGCTGAACGGTTTATGAATGTAATCATCGGCACCCAGTTCCAAGCCTTGAACCACATCGGCATCATCGCCACGGACGGTAAGCATAATGATCGGCGTGTCGGCTTCCTGTCGCATTTGGCGGCAAAGGGTAAAGCCATCTATGTCTGGCAGGTTGACATCTAACACTACCAATTCTGGTTGATCGGCATGCCACCGCTTTAAAGCCATTTCGCCGTTATAGGCTTTGATAACCTGAAAACCTTCACGCTGTAAGGTGAAGGCCACAAGATCAGCCAAGACCCGGTCGTCATCGACAATTAACGCCTTCATGAATCATCCACTTTTGATAGGGTAAACCAGAAAACAGATCCACCCTCAGGTCGATCCTCTACGCCTACTTCACCGCCATGGGCCTCAATAATGGCCTTTACAACCGGCAGGCCTAAGCCTGCCCCATAACGAGATTTACCGGCGCCAGATTCCGGCCGGACAAAGCGCCGAAAGAGGCTGGGTCGGAAATCGGCCGAAATACCGGGACCTTGGTCAGTCACGGCGATACGAACCCGATCACCATCCTCAGTAACATGGATGGCGATCTCGGTGTTGTCTGGGCTGTACTTGTTGGCATTCGATAATAAATTGACGAGTACCTGGGTAATTCGACGTGAATCGGCCTGAACCACCGGAATAATTGTAGGAAGTTCAACTAAAAGTTGCTTTCTGTGTCTGATCAAAAGCGGTTGCATGATGTGCGTTGCATCGGCGATTATTTCGCCGAGCTCGATTGGACGCGGGAAGACGCGAAAACGACCTGCTTCCAGTCTAGCGCTCTCCAACAAATTATCCACCAGGGTTTGCAGGCCAACAATGCCCATGTAAAGAGCGTTCAACAAATTACGCAACTCGTCCGGTTTTAAGTCATCGGCTTGATCCAAAAGTAATTCGGTCGACGCTGCTAAGGCCGAGATAGGCGTACGGAATTCATGAGTGATGTTGGCCAGAAACTCGCCCATGAAATGATGGACCAATTCAGCCTCGCTTACATCCCGAAACACCAGGGCCATTTCTGCGTCATCCGAATCTGGTGGAACGAGGCGCGCACCGGTGAGTGAAAGGGTTGCTATTCGGCCGTCAGCTAAAACAACAGTTGATTTGATTTGACGGTCAGGGGGCGGAAGGTTCCGGCTAAAACGTTCATCGGTATCAACCACCTGAAATACCTGATCGCAATGTTGGTGGAGCACTTCTTCCTGACTAAGGCCAGTGATACGCTCAGCCCCAGGGCTGAAGAAGGTGATGTATCCATATCGGTCCAGGGTAACAATGCC
>DOXE01000206.1 GCA_003519205.1 Chloroflexota bacterium | reverse complement strand
AAAGATAGGATCTGCCATTAAAAATTTTTTCTTCCCGCCACAGGACAGCGCCCGTTGGCTTCGGATACTTCCTTTTGCCTTCTTGGGCGCGCTCACTTTGCTCGCGCTAACAGGCACCGTTTACGGCTGGAATTATACGAATTCACCAGAATTCTGTGGCTCCGCCTGCCACACGATGCCACCCGAATATAACGCCTATCTGCGCTCACCGCATGCCCGGGTTCGATGTGTTGAATGTCACATCGGCCGAGACGTGGTAACCACCCAATTCACCCGAAAGGCTGGGGATTTACGCCACGTCATTCTAACCGTCACCCAAGATTATGAATTCCCAATTTACACCCGGGCCATGCGGCCGGCAAGAGAATCCTGTGAGACCTGCCACTTTCCCGANNTTGAAATCAAACGGTACGACGAGGATGAAGAGAATACCGAAACCCGCAATTTCCTGGTGGTCAAGACCGGCGGCGGCACCAAGCGCGAAGGACTGGGGCGGGGCATTCATTGGCACATCGAAAACGAAGTGCGTTACCTGGCCACCGATGACTTAGAACAGGATATCCCTTACGTGCGGGCTATCGACGATGACGGCAACATCACCGAATATTACGATATTGCCTCAGGAATCACCCCGGATGATGTTGCCGGCAGCACGCTCGAAACGATGGATTGCATTACCTGTCACAATCGCGTCACCCATACGATCCCCGATCCGGACGAAGCGGTGGATCAAGCTATCTTCAAAGGCTTAATTCCCAGAGATCTGCCCTCGGTCAAGGAACAATCCGTCCATCTCTTGACCCAAAGTTATACCAGCCCGGAGGAAGCAAGACAGGCTTTTTCAAAGCTGGACGATTTCTACGCTGAGGAGCATCCCACGATCTATGACCAGCGACAGGATGACATCCAACAGACAATTCAGACACTTGAAGATATTTATAATCAAATCGTATTTCCAGAACAAAAGATAGACTGGGAAACGCATCCCGATAACTTGGGACATGTGGATGATCCTGGCTGTTTTCGCTGTCACGATGGGAAACATTTGAGCGGCACGGGCGAAGCCATTCGCCTGGAGTGTAACCTGTGTCATTCTGTTCCGGTCAGGGCTGACGACAGCACGCTGGTGACGGAGATCGAGCTGGTTCGTGGTCCTGAGCCACCCTCCCATACCCATACCAGTTGGATCACTCTTCATGGCAAGGCGATTGATACCTCCTGTGCCGCCTGTCACCCTCCAGCCGATGCCTCAGTCGACTACACAAAGTTGGAGGGCAAACCGCCGGCCGATGATTCTTATTGTGGGAATGCAGCGTGCCATGGCGCAGATTGGGAATATACCGGCTTCGACTCGCCAGAATTGGCTCCCTACTTAGAGAGGCAGCTCTATATCCTGCAGAATACCAGCCCCTACTTGTTGGAGGGAGTGCCCCGCAATTTCGAATCGACTTTCAGGGCTATGTTCGAAGGGCGCTGTGTCTTTTGTCACAATAGCGGACCTGATGCAAAGGGCGATCTAGATCTGAGTTCCTACGAAGGTTTACTGAAAGGTGGAAATAACGGTCCAGGTCTTGTTCCGGGCGATCCTGAGGCCAGCTTGATCATTCAGCGCCAATCTGGTCCAGGCGAACATTTTAGCCAGGTATTGGACGATGAATTAGAGGCCTTGAAGCAATGGATTGCTGCTGGCGCAACCGAGAATTAGCCAAGAAACCTAATATTGTGCAGAATCGCCAAATAAGGTAGCCAACACTATAATATACATACCTGTAAACCCAAATCTTAGTTGGAGGATTTTTATGTCTAGTACTCCGCTTAGCAGGCGTAAATTTATGGGCATCGCCACTGGGGCCATCGGCGGNNATGTCGAACACTTGCACTCATTTGGGTTGCCGTGTTCGTTGGATTGAAGACCAGCAGCAGTTCTTCTGCCCCTGTCACAATGCGGCGTTTGATAAAGAAGGAGAGGTTCTCTCTGGTCCACCGCCGCGCCCGCTGGACCGCTACACGGTCAAAGTTGAAGGCGACCAACTTTTTGTCTTGGGAGGTTGAAATGACGACACGAGTAGGAGATTGGTTTGATGAAAGACTAGGCTGGCGGGGAGTGTGGGAAGCTATCTTCCTACGCAAGATCCCCAAAGTAAACTGGCTATTTACCCTTGGCAGCGCCACACTTTTTGTGGCCACCACCCAGATAGTGACCGGCATTCTACTTACCATCTATTATGTGCCGACGCCCGATCACGCCTATGATAGTGTACAGTTCATCACTACCCAGGTACCCGCCGGATGGTTTATTCGAGGTCTCCATCATTACGGCGCCAGCGCCATGGTAGTCTTAGCCGCTTTGCACATGCTGCGAGTTATTTTCATGGGCGCTTACAAATTTCCGCGGGAGATGACCTGGTTTACGGGTGTTGTGCTCCTGGTGATCACGGTTGGCTTTGGTTTCACCGGTTATCTTTTACCCTGGGATCAAAAGGCATTCTGGGCTACCACGGTCGGAACACAAATCGCTGGCGCAGCCCCTGGAGTTGGAGATTGGGTTCTGCGTATTATGCGCGGCGGTGAGGAGTTATCGGCCATCACCCTGGCCCGCTTCTTCGGCGTTCACGTTTGGGTGTTACCTGCAGCTCTGATCCTCCTGCTAGCCATTCATATGTATCTGGTAATTCGCATCGGCATCAGCGCGCCTCCTAAAAAAGAGGAGTAACTCTTGAACGAACAAGATAAACAGGCCTATTTAGAAAAATATCGCCAGGCTAAGGAGAAGGGAGTTCCATTCTTCCCCAACATCCTATTCAAAGATGCCATTGCTGCGCTACTTGTGTTTATTTTACTGGCGGCTTTGGCCTCATTCATAGGTGCTCCACTAGAAGAGCGAGCCAACCCGGCCGATGCAACTTATTCGCCTCGCCCGGAGTGGTATTTTCTTTTCCTGTTCCAATTACTGAAATACTTTCCTGGGGAGCTGGAAGTAATCGCCGTGGTGGTTATTCCAACCTTGGCGGTATTGCTACTATTTCTGTTACCGGTCTTGGATCGCGGACCCAAACGGTATTTCACCAGTCGACCACTGATTACTGCGGTCACCGTCATCTTGACCTTTGGTGTGGTTCTACTCACAGTCCTGTCCATCCAAGAGGCACCGCCGCCAACCGAGTTGGCCTCAGGTGATAAGACGGCCGTTTTGTATACGACGAACTGCGCAGGCTGTCATGGAACTGAAGTCCCGGCCTCGTCGGACACGAACTTGCATGAAGTGATCGCCCAAGGCAGACACGAGGATATGCCAGCCTGGTCGGCAGATCTGACAACAGACGAGATCGATGCCCTAGTCGGCTTCATCCTCTCTCCGGTAGGCAGCGAATTGTTTACCAAGGAGTGTAGCGCTTGTCATGAGGCGTCTGAGCTGGTTGCTGGTGACCCCATCGAATTAAAGCAGGCACTCGAACTTGGTCCTGGTTATCCGGCACATTCTGAGGTTGAGATTAACGATTGGAGTGAAGCATTAACCCGAGAAGAGCGAACCGCGTTGCTTAATTTTCTTGTTGCACCGGATGGGCAGAGATTGTACGCCATTAATTGCTCGCCCTGCCACGGCCGTTCTGTTCCCTTTGCCGGCGACGAGGAGGAGCTCCGCCATATTATTGCCGAAGGTGGCCTCCATTTGGAAATGCCACCCTGGCAGGAAAAGCTGACCAGCTCGGAATTGGACCGGTTGGCATTATATGTCGTCAAACCATCCCCATCAAACCAGGAACTTTTTGAACAGAATTGTGCCAGATGTCACGGTGAACGTATACCCGTAGTTGAAAGTTTTGGCGAAGCCCGCGAAATAATTGCTACGGGCGGGGCTCATGAAACCATGCCTGTTTGGGGAAACTCCCTGACAGACGAACAATTGAGTGCTCTGGTCAGTTACACGCTGAATGCAACCCAAGGCGCTCCACTGGAAGAAGGTCAATTGCTTTATGTTGAAAATTGTGCCAGCTGCCATGGCGACCTGGGTGAAGGTGGAGAAAATCCAGCTCGTCCTAATGACATTATTGCTCCCATTAGCACAGCCGAATATCTGAAAACGCGCGATGAT
Source organism: Chloroflexota bacterium (assembly GCA_003519205.1). Classification (GTDB taxonomy): domain Bacteria; phylum Chloroflexota; class Anaerolineae; order Promineifilales; family Promineifilaceae; genus UBA11865. The sequence continues at coordinate 3,784 of DOXE01000206.1, read as the reverse complement.
GTGACCTTGCGGGCCGTGATCGCCCAAGGCCAGCCTAATTTCGGCATGTCACCGTTTGGCTCCGCCTTTGGCGGGCCGCTGGACGACGATCAAATCGACGCCCTGGTGGCTTATGTCCGATCGTGGGAAGCCGACCCACCAGTTGAGCTTCCGCCAGAAGCACAGGTCAGCACAGTAGCTTTGAATGGATTTGAAATCTATTCCGAAATTTGTGCTCAATGCCACGGAATCACCGGTGGCGGAGGTGTCGGACCATCTTTGCGAGCTGCAGAATTCCGAAATACATATTCAAGCCAGGATATATTTGATACGATAAGTCATGGGCACGAAGCCACCGACATGATTGCTTGGGGTGCAATTCTCACTTCTGAGCAAATCGAACAATTGGTTAATTTTATCGAGCAACTGCCTGTCGACGAACCCGTAGTCGAAACAGAAAGCGAGACCGGGGAAGTTACGGAAGGTGAAACAGAAGGCGAGCAAGGGGAAGCAACTGAACNNTCGTTTGCAGCCAATGTGATGCCCATCCTGGAAAACCGCTGTGTAAATTGTCACGGCAGTGACGGTGGCTGGGATGGTTCTAGCTACGAGCTCGTGATGACAACCGGCGATCATAGCCCGGTGGTAATTCCCGGAGACGTCGAAAACAGCTTATTAGCCCAAAAATTGGTAGGTACCCATGAAGAAGGTGATCTCATGCCTCCCCCACCGCTGCGGAAGCTCAATGACGAGTTGATACAAATTATCCTGGATTGGATTGCTGCTGGGGCGATGGATAATTGACAACCATTGACCGTTATTAAGGCTCAGCCCCCAATACACCTATTTATGATGGTACTTGATTGCCAGGTGATAACCTTGGCGTCAAACGCCTAAGTTCTCATCCGGGAAAAGCAACGATGCAATGTCCAATCCAGCCCCCACTACAATCGTCGCCAGATTCCTGTTGCAATAATCTGGAATAGGAATGGCAATTCAATAGTTTCATCCCCTTTCAGGCAATCCTGATTGAGCCGCTAAAAACAATCAGAAGGGGATGTTTGTGCGCTGGCGCTAAAAATCCCCCCTATTAAAATCCCGGAAGTAATACAAAAAGCCGGCTTGTTGTTCTCTCAAGACCAACAAGCCGGCTTCTACTTTATATATATTGACACAGATCCAATTTAGGGTCGTGTCGCAGCGGATACATCGCCACCAATAGCTTCCAAGCTATCATAGAGAGCCTGGAGGATATATTGGCCGTTGTGGGCAAAGCCACCGGGGTCCTTAGTTGCGTACTGATAGTTATACGCAGCACGCAGCAAGGCTGGCGTCCAGGTTGAGTAATTCTCTTCTGCTTCATTGAAGAAGTACGGGTAAGCATCACTATTATAAGTGATGCCATCAACGCCCTCGATACCGGCGGCGTACTCCTGCATGGCTAGCAGCAGCGCTTCGCGCATGGTTTCGATCTCGCCGGCGATGCCCTCGGTCACATCGCCGTCACCGTCAAAGTCAACTTCGCTGATGCGGATGTTTTGCAGGTCCTCAGGGGAGGCTACACCTTCGTGACAATCACCACATTCTTCGAACTTGACTTCGAGAGCATGGGTGTCATGGCACTCAACGCAAGTATCGAATCCAGGAACGTGCTCATTGCGACCAAGATATTCTTTGCCCTCATATTGATAGGCACCTTGAGCCTCATTGCCAAACAAGGAAGCACCGGCGGCGAAGTAATGAATATTCAGGAAGCGTAAAGCCTCTGAAAGTTCGTCATCGCCCAGATCGCCAATTAGTCGATCAACGCTAACTGTGGACTCACGTCCCTGGTGGCAGTTCAGGCATAGATTGGCATCAAGGCCATTTTCGGCATCGACCTCAATCAGGCTGAGTGTCGCGCCACTGGGGAACTCAACGGATTCTGATTCGTAGCGGGTAAAGGTGGTCAGATCGTTGTGGCACGTCGCACAGTTCAGCCCATTGGCCGTTGGCTGCTCGATGGAAACGCCCTGCTCGATATAGAGGGGTAAACCCTCGGCCGAATGGCAACGGCTGCAAGAACCTGGTACTGCCCCGTCTTCATCCCAGTGGCGGAAGGCCTCTTCGGAACCGGCGAAGTGACCATGGTCGATGCGATTAGCAGCGCTCAGGTCAACCGGCGTGGAAAGGGCCTCATTCAGGCTCTCGATGGAATCGTAAAGCAACTGGATGATGTACTTGCCACCATGGGCGAATTCACCAGGATCCTTTTGGGAAACCTGGTAATTATAGGCTGCTTTGGCTAGACGTGGTGTCCAGGCGGCGAAACTCTCGCCAGCATCGTCGAAGAAGTACGGATAGCTAGCGGCGTCATAAGTGACTTGAGAACCAGCCACTTCACTGCTATAGGCTTGCATCGCTCCATAGAGCATCTCTTGCAGCCCTTGGATCTCACCCATTATGCCTTCTTCTAGATCACCGTCGCCATCGTAGTCCACCNNGCCGCATAGTAGTGAATATTGGAGAAACCAAGATCCTCACTGACGGTGTCCTCGTCACCTTCGCCCAAGCCAGCATCGACGATTGATTGGTTAACACTAACGGTCGATTGCCGGCCTTGATGGCACAACATACAACGAGAATCATCACCCAGATCGGTTACTTCGACCCCCGAGGGAAAGACGACGCTCGTCAAATCAAGGGTCACATCGTTGTGGCAAGCCTGGCATTCAACCGTGGTGCCAATCGGCGCCGCTTGATCCACCACGCCAAATTCGCTACCGTCAGCACCAAGGAAATCCAGGTAACCGGGGGTGCTATGGCACTTGGCGCAGGATGTTGGCACTTCGGCCGGATCGTCTTCATTCCAGTGGTTGAAAGGCTCGCCCTCTACGTCATTGTGGCCTGAGCCCTCCCATAGCGGGATGAGGGATAAATCCGCCGCAACTGCCGCCCCTCGCTCGAGGGCCGCTTCAGTTTCAACCTCAACTTCAGTTGGAATCTCTACAACGCGGGTCACTTCGACTTCCGTTTCCACAGGTACCTCGACAACTCGGGTGACCTCGACCGTTTCTGGCTCCTGCTGGCAGGCAGCCAGAGCCAGTAAAAACAACAGCAAGAACCCAATGACAATGATGTAACGTTTCTTTGGGTATGTCATACGTTATCCTCCTTTTGGGGCACCCAATTTAGAACAATAAAACTAGCACCTCTACCCACACCTCTTTTGAGGCAGGTTCTTCCAAAAAAAAGTATGCCATGAACCTGGTACTAAATGTAGTGACAAATGGCAGCAGCTAATATGAGCAATGTCATATTGTGAAATATTTCACATAATAAATATATACAAATCTCACCAAACTTTACTACCGACTAATTAAACTGAACGTTATGGCACTGGAGTATTCAAAGGCACAAATACTTCCTGGGTGACTCTTGGAATCGTTGTGATGGCAGTTTCTTCAAATGTAAAAGCCCAAACAGCGACAGCCAAGAGCAAGCCAGCGATAATTACACTGGCGATGGCAAAATTTCGTCGCCTATGTTTTAAAACAGGACCATAGACTCTCGTCCATGGAGATCCACCGGTCTCTAGCCGCTCTAATTCCAGCATGTGCTCTTCTTCCATCTGGTTTCGGGGTAATTTACCCGTCCACATGCTCGGATTAAAGTGTTTAATTAATACGTTGTAAAGATGCCAAAGGATAATGGCCGTCGTGGCTAAGACCGCCTCCCAGCCATGTGCGGCAAGAGCCGCCGGTATAATCTCCCCCGGCAGCACGGAAGTCGTGGCGATGGGATTTAGCAACATGAAACCGGTGAT
>DOXE01000389.1:1221-12774 GCA_003519205.1 Chloroflexota bacterium | reverse complement strand
CAAAATATTGAATCGGGCGAATGAGAATCATGTCATCCCAATCGCAGCGTCACGTCATCCCGACCGCAAGGGAGGGATCCCTGAAGCCACACATTTCCGGGAGACTATAGGGATTCTTCACTCCGTTCAGAATGACCTGAATCCGCCATTCGAAGTATGCCTGACTTCAATTATGTGAGAAATGCACCATTTTAGGTAGAGAATCATTTTCTGGAGGAGGATTATGATGACTCGAAAACCCCTGTTTTGGCTAATAATAGTGATCGTGTTCAGCGTGTTCTTTCTTGTAGCTTGTGGCGGCACCGCAACGCAACCCGTAGAAGAGGAGGCGCCAACCGAAGCACCGGCCGAAGAAGAAGCACCCCCAGAAGAAGAGGTACCGGCTGAAGAGGAAGCACCAGCTGAAGAAGAATTTGTTTTCGGTATGGTCCTGGTTGGTCCACAGAACGATCGTGGCTGGAGCCAGGCCCATTTTGAGGGTGGCGAGTATGTCGAGGAGAATGTTGACGGGGCACGAATGATCGTCTTCGAGTCCCTAAACCCGGCCGACAAGCCTGAAGCCACCCTGGAGGGCGTGGCCGACGAAATGGTGGCTGACGGGGCCCAATTGATCTTCACCACCTCCGACGAGTTCGAAGAGGACACGGTCGGCGTAGCCGAAAAATACCCAGATGTGGTCTTCATCAACATCTCTGGCGATGACGCCTTGACGGGTGAAGCGCCATCCAACGAAGGCAACATCATGGGTCGAATGGAAGATATGAAGGCCATTGCCGGCTGTGCGGCCGCCCTGGCGACCGACTCCGGCGATCTGGGATATCTAGGGCCATTGATCAACTTCGAGACTCGCCGCCTGGCCGCCTCGGCCTATCTGGGGGCTCGCTACTGCTATGAGAATTACCGGGGCATGGACCCCAACGACCTCGGCTTTACGGTCACCTGGATCGGCTTCTGGTTCAACATCCCCGGCGTCACCCTGGATCCCACAGAAGTCACCAACAGCTTCCTGGATTCTGGGGCCGACGTCATCCTGAGTGGTATTGATACCACGGAAGGTATTGATGTGTCTGGCCAGCGGGCCGCTCAAGGTGAAACAATTTGGGCAGTTCCTTACGATTTTGAAGGCGCTTGCGATAATGCCCCTGACATCTGTCTGGGTGTGCCTTATTTCAATTGGGGTCCCTCTTATCTGGATACGGTCCAGGCTGTTCAATCTGGTACTTGGGAACAATCGTGGGATTGGAATGGGCCGTATTGGGAAGATCTAACCGACAACACCCAGACTCACGTCGGTTGGGTTCCTGGCCCGGCACTTACCGGCGATATGGCTTCAAACCTGGACGAGTTCATCGCCGGCCTGGCGTCTGGCGAAATTAACGTCTGGACTGGACCAATCAACTTGCAAGATGGTACGGAATACATTGCCGAAGGGGCCACGGCTACCGACGAGGAAATCTGGTATCTACCACAGTTGCTCGAAGGCATGGAAGGACCTAGCGAGTAGCTTTTCAAATAAACTGATCGAGAGGTGGGGCAGAGAATTGCCCCACCCCTAATTTATGACGATCTTTCGGTCGTTTGTCTCAGTTATTTGAGCAGAATAAGCCAAGCGAATATAATCTGGCAAGCTCGCGGACGATTATGTTGCTTTTTGTCCGTGCCGCTTATTAGCAGCGTCATTTCTTGACTGGTTTGGTTCTCATTGGTCAGAACGTAGTAGATTTCCAGCCAACGTTCGCATTATCGATGCCGTCTCTAAGGGAGGAGACCAGTGCAGAGAAAGAGAAGTTATAATTTTTACCGGCTGCTAGATGCTCTCGTGCCGTTGCTGGCAGTTATCGCCGCGCTCGCCGTCGGCGCTATCATTTTGCTGCTGCAAGACGTTAGTCCAGCCACAGCCTATTCAGAAATGATCACCGGGGCCTTCACCAATAAAAATGGTTTGGCCGATACCTTTGTGAAGGCCATTCCCCTATTGTTGGTCGCCCTCGGCGTCGCCATCGCCTTTCGTGGCGGTGTCATAAATATTGGCGCCGAGGGGCAGTTAATCGTAGGAGCACTCTTAACCACCTATGTTGGATTACAACTGGGCGACCGGTTGCCTGGTCCAATTGTCATCTTGATCTGCCTGATCGCCGGTACCCTGATGGGTGGTTTTTGGGCTGCCATACCAGGGTATCTGAAGGCGCGGCTGGGTGTCAACGAGATCCTGACCACCATCATGATGAACCAGATAGCCATACAAATCGCCTTCTTCCTGTTGCGCGGGCCGATGATCGATCCGGCCGAGGTAGAGGCCGGTACCAACATCCCCCATTCGGCTCGATTGTCCCAGTCAATCGACTTACCTCGCTTTACAGATATCGCCCAGTGGTTGGGCCTGGATAAATCGGCCGAGGACTTGGGTTTGACCGGCTTTGTGGCCGAGCTCTATGGCCTGCTTGTCGAGCCGACCCGCCTCCATTCCGGCCTAATTATCGCCATCGTGATGGCTATCCTGGTTTACATATTTCTTTGGCGGACGACCATAGGCTATCGCATCCGCGCCGTCGGCCAGAATCAGAGTGCCTCGCGTTATGCCGGAATCAACGTTCAACGGTACATCGTTTTGTCAATGACCCTCGGCGGTATGTTTGCTGGATTAGCGGGCGCCATCGAGATTTTGGGCCTCCACCACCGCATGTTTGAGCCAACAGCCGTCTCGGCCGGTTATGGCTTTTCGGGCATCGTGGTGGCTCTATTTGGCTCTCTGCACCCACTCGGAATCATTCCATCCGCTATCCTTTTTGGCGGCTTGCTCGTCGGTGGTGACAAGATGCAGCGTGCGGTGCAGGTTCCCCAGGTTCTGATCACAATAATTCTAGGCATGGTGGTGCTCTTTGTCGTCAGCGCCGATATTTGGGTGCGCAGGCGGGCTACTCGCCGCGTATCAGTCGAAGAGCCGCCACCAGCCAGCAGCACAGCGGAGGCCACATCATGAATGAAAATCTCACCATCCTGGCCATTCTGCTAGGCATTATTCACTCTGGCATTCGCCTGGCTACACCCTATCTATACGCATCCTTAGGCGAGATGTTTGGCCAGCGTTCTGGCGTGCTCAATCTAGGCGTGGAAGGGATGATGCTTATCGGTTCCTTCATTGGCTTCTTCGCCGTATTTCAGACTGGGAACCCATGGTTAGGTTTTCTAGCAGCGGCTATTGCCGGCGCCTTGATGGGTTTGCTTATGGCACTAGTGAGCGTGACTTTTAAAGCAGAGCAGGGCATCAGCGGGATTGGCCTGTCTCTCTTCGGCCTTGGCGTCTCTAGTCTGCTCTTTAAAACCATGTTGGGCACGGTCGAGGGGGTGGATGGCTTTTCCGAATTAGATTTTTGCCTGTCCTCGCTGGGTATCAACTCATCTTTCTGCTTGAGCCAGATACCGGTTGCCGGAGATATTGTCTTCAGCCACAGCATCATGACCTACATCGCCTATGCCCTGGTGCCAATCGCAGCCTGGATTCTGTCGAGAACAACCTGGGGTTTGAAGATCAAGGCCGTAGGCCAGAATCCGGAAGCGGCTGATTCTCTAGGCGTCAGCGTTTCGGCTGTGCGCTACTTCACGGTAACGCTTGGTGGTCTCATGGCAGGGATAGCCGGTGCATCCCTATCGATCTCGCTGCTAGGCATTTTTCAGGAGAATATGACCAACGGCATTGGCTTCATCGCCGTGGCCCTGGTTTATTTCGGCGGTTGGTCGCCCTGGGGCGTCCTGGTTGGTGCTCTGTTATTTAGCACGGTGAATGCTTTACAATTATGGGTGCAAGTGCTGGATCTGAACATCCCATCAGATGTAGCGGTAATGTTGCCCTATTTATTAACCATCATCGCCTTGGCCCTGCCCATCCGGCGGGCAGCCCAACCGGCCGCCTTAACCAAACCCTTTACGCGTGGCGAAAATTAGAATCGGTTTTATTTATTGTTGATGAAGTGATTGAGAGGTTAACTGGATATTTTCTTAATAAGAGCTTTAGGCAGATGATGCCCAATTTATTGGGACTTCCGCCGGATTGTCATCCAGCTAGAGCCCTTTCCAAATTTGGAAATGCTCCAGTATTAGTTCAAAATCACTCCAGTTTAAAAAATCAGAGGAGAGGACATGATTAAAAAACGTATCTTGTTGTTGATGTTGTTGTTGGTATTAGCGTTGGTTATGGCTGCCTGTGGAGGCGGTGCCACCGAACAGGAACCGGCCGGCGAGGTTGAAGAACCAACCCCCGCAGAATTAGAACCAACCGAGGTCGAAGAACCGGCCGAAGCCGAGGAACCGGCCGAAGAGGAAGTTGCCCAGGAAGATGTANNCTGGCCTGGAGCCAGGCCATTTATGATGCTCTAGTCAGGATCCAAGAGGATGCCGGTGGCGAAGAAGTGGTAGAAATAGCCTTTACCGAAAACATGTTTAACGTCACCGATGCGGCGGCAGCCATCCGAGATTATGCTGCCGATGGGTTCAACCTGGTGATCGCTCATGGTACCCAATTCGGGACTTCGATGTTTGAGATCGCGCCTGATTTCCCTGATACCAGTTTCGCCTGGGGCACAGCCACAGACGTTGGCACGGAGCAGGGGCTGAATAACATATTCGCCTATGAGGCTCGGGCAGAGGAAGGCGGATTTGTCAACGGCGTTTTGGCAGCCAATCTTTCCGATTCTGGAGTTATCGGGGTTGTCGGCCCGGTTGAAGCAGGCGATGCCAAGCTCTACATCGACGGCTTTGTAGCTGGAGCGAAAACGGCCAATCCCGATGCCGTAGTCAACGTCTCTTATACCGGTTCGTTTGGAGATACGGCTCTGGCGGCCGAGGCAGCCAATACCCACATCCAGGCCGGTGCCGACGTGCTGACCGGTTCAGCCCAGCAGGTGGTGGGNNTCTCAATTATACGATTGGGATGGCGTCTTAACTGACATAATCAAAAAACACCAGGCTGGCGAATTGGGCGGTACTGCCTATAAGCTCACCCTGGCCAATGAGGGTCTGGTAATGGACTTCGCCGACGATCTGGACCCAGATGCGGTGGCCGCCGCCCAAGAAGCCGAGGAAATGATCAAAAGTGGCGCGACTGACGTAATGGCCATCATCGAGGGTGTCGTGGCGGAAGCTGGTCCTGAAGAGGAGTCTCCGATGGCTGAACTGCCGGAGATCGACCCGGTTCGGGTCGCCCTAGTTATGCCTAGCACAACCACTGACCTGGCCTGGAGCCAATCTTTATATGACTCGTTGGTAGAACTCCAAGAGGCATATGGCGAAGACGTGATCGAGATCGCCTTCACGGAAAATATGTTCAACGTGACCGATGCCGCCGCAGCCATCCGTGATTATGCGAACGATGGTTACAACCTGGTGATAGCTCATGGTGCCCAATACGGTACCTCCCTGTTTGAGATCGCCCCGGATTTTCCAGACACCAGCTTCGCCTGGGGAACGACGACCAACACAGGTGAGGAGGAGGGTGTGACCAATGTATTCGCCTATGAACCGCGAGCCGAAGAAGGTGGCTATGTCACCGGCGTCCTAGGTGCCAATCTCACCGAGTCCGGTATCATCGGCCTGGTTGGCCCGGTTGATGCTGGCGATGCCAAGCTGCACGTCGACGGCTTTGTGGCCGGTGTGCGTGATGCCAATCCAGATGTTCAGGTGAATGTGTCGTTCACTGGATCATTCGGCGATACAGCCCTGGCGGCCGAGGCGGCCAACACCCATATCCAGGCCGGCGCTGATGTGCTAACTGGCTCATCGCAACAGGTTGCGGGCGCCATCGGCGTAGCCAAAGAAGAAGGGGTTCCCTGGATGGGAATCCAGGCTGACCAGAGTCCCCTGGCTCCGGAGGTCGTCATCGCTACGGTGCTCTATGACTGGAAGCCGACATTGTTGGAGATGATCACTTCACAACAGGCAGGCCAAATGGGCGGCAAGGTTCTGCAGCTCACACTGGCTAATGGCGGGCAAACCATGATCTACAGCGATACGCTTCCTGAAGAAGCAGTGGCTGCAGCCATGGAAGCTGAACAAGGGATCATCGACGGGACGATCGAGATCGTAGCCGAACCGAGATAAGTGCTATTCTGGCGGGGGCGTAGAAATAAATCTACGCCCCTTGCCTGGTAACAATGACGAACGATATGAGCGAGAAAAATTTACTTCCTTCTGGGCTTCCACGAATCGAATCCTTGGAAATGCGAGGCATCGTTAAGAGATTTCCTGGTGTACTGGCCAATGATCACGTCAATTTTGACGTCAAGGCTTGTGAAATTCACGCTCTCCTGGGCGAGAACGGTGCCGGCAAAAGCACGTTGATGAAGATCCTCTATGGCCTGTACCAGCCAGACGAAGGCGAGATATTCCTTAACGACGAACTTATCGAGATTCATTCCCCGGCCGATTCCATTAACTACGGCATCGGCATGATCCACCAGCACTTTATGCTGGTGGATAACTTGACTGTGGCCCAGAATGTTGCCCTTGGCTTGCGATCTTCCCGCGAGCCACGCCTGGATCTGGATGTCGTTTCGGATCGCATCCGGGAATTGACTGAAAAATATGGTCTGAAGATTGACCCGAATGCCATCATTTCCCGTCTGGCAGTGGGCGAGCGGCAACGTGTAGAGATCATCAAAGCTCTGTATCGAGGGGCTGCCTTGTTGGTGCTCGACGAGCCGACGGCCGTCTTAACACCCCAAGAAGTAGACGATATTTTTATTATCTTCAGACAAATGGCCCTGGATGGTCATGCACTGATATTTATCTCGCATAAGCTAGACGAGATCATCGCCCTAACGGATAGGGTGACCGTCTTGCGCGACGGCAAAGCCATTGGTACCCGGCAAACGGCCGACGTCACCAAGCGGGACCTGGCTAACATGATGGTCGGGCGAGAGGTTCTGTTGGAGCGTGAAAGAGGCCAGAGAGAACAAGGGCAAGTGCGGCTAAAATTGGAGAAGGTGAATGCCTCTAACGATCAAGATCAACGCGTCTTACGTGATATAAGCTTTGAGGTAAGGAGTGGCGAAATCGTAGGAGTGGCCGGCGTATCCGGCAACGGCCAACGACAATTGGCCGAAGCGATAACTGGCTTGTGGGAAGTGTCAGACGGCCAGATCCTGTTAGAAGATAAAGACGTAACTAATCTTCCCACAGCTGACTTACTTAAATCAGGTCTCTCATACATACCTGAAGAACGTATGCACGATGGTGTTATCAAAGATTTTTCCGTAGCCGAAAACTTGGTACTTCAAGATCACGTCGTGAAACCTTATAGTAATGGCATCTTCTTGAGTTTTGGAACCATTGACAAACATGCGCAGGATATGATCGGCGAATTTGATATCAAGACGCCAAGTAAGGATACGCCGATCAAAAACCTGTCTGGGGGCAATATCCAGAAGTTGGTCTTAGCCCGGGAATTGTCGCGAAATCCCAGGGTGCTTATTGCCGCCCAGCCCACCCGTGGTGTAGATATTGGGGCAACTGAATATATTCACAACCAACTCCTGCGCCAGCGGATGGAAGGATTGGCCACTTTGCTGATCTCAGAAGACTTGGATGAAGTAAAAGCTCTGTCAGATCGTATCGTGGTGATGTTCGGCGGCGAGATTATGGGGATCGTCGAAAATGATCAAGTTACGGTTGAAGAGCTGGGTTTGATGATGGCCGGGGAACGAATGGAATCGGTTATGGCCACAGCCGAAGAGCCGTCCCAGGCTTAGCCCTGCCTAAATCGATCACTGGACGATAGACCCTTCGATTGGGTGTCTTGTCGCTCTATCGTAGCCAATTCAGCCTGGTAATGTGACATCGCCTGGCCTTGCCCGCTCGATCGCGCTAATTCAATCGCTAATTCGATGTCGTCACGAGCCAGGGCATACTGCCCCTTACGCCGGTAGGCGAGAGCCCGATTGTAGTATAACTGGGCAATGAGGGCCGGTCGTTCGGCCGAACCTAATGCTTCAATTCCCTGATCAAAGAAAGCGATCGCCTGATCAAGCCGGCCGACTCCCAGGCTATACTCGCCCTGTAGCTGGTTGGCGTAGGCGATACCGGCCGGATTGGTAAGGCCCAGGCTCAAGGCCTTGGCCGCATCCTCGCTGGCCCCCTTTGGGACTTGCCGCTTATCCTGGTTTTTGAGGGCTGCCGACTGCAAATACCCTTCGGCCGACCTGGGATTCTCTTTTAAGAAGGCCTGTAGGTGGCTCCTGGCTTTGTTCTTTTCGCCGTGCTGGCGATACATATCAATTAACTGTAATTGCAGCTTGGTATCCTGGGGATTGGCTGCAGCTTTACTTTCCAGCGCCCTCATTTGCTCCCGTTCGGCTAAGGTCGAGAAGGTTGGCATCTCAAACCAACCGATCCGGCTCGCATAAAAGAACCAGCCCAAGAGCGCCACGTGTACAACCAACGTCAAAGCACTCAATATTGGAGTTGTATCAAACCTGAAATCGTTGTAGATGATGCGCCAATCGCCATAGAAACCTATCAGGGTGAAGACCGGATAATAGACCAAAGAGAAAAAGATCTGATAGCGAAATGCCCGAAGTCCGAAGTAACGGAGTGCCGGTAATGGATTTCTGCTCAGGACAAACCAAAGGATGAACCCAAACGCCAATGAACCGATCGTGCCGGCCAGGGCGATGAACCAATCTTGTTGTGGCGTAAATATTGAGTCGGCCGTCGGTCGCACGAAACCCCAAAAGACCCGATAACCAAATTCGGCAACTCCTCCCCCAAAAAGCCAGATGGATACGGCATGGGCCAGTTCATGAAAGAATACACCTACAGGCACAGCCAAGTAGAAAGAGGCTTGTTCTGCCATTCGCTTCTCATATTGGGTAAAGGATCCACCCTGCCACTCCCTCCGGCCACTAAAGATTTGCCGGGCGATTTGTAAACCCCGGAATAGGTAGATGAGGGCGAGAAGATTAAAGATTGTAGTTGCCATAGCTCGATTCCGCCGCAAAATCATACAGCAGCCACCAGCGGGGGGCAAACGCTGCGAGTCGACTAAACCCTGAGAAGTCTTTTAGAAAAATCTAGCAGGACTTTAGTGCTGGTCTTGAAAAAAGCCGACCCCTACCCGCAATACCTTGATTATGTTAAAATCACCTTAAGGCAGACAAAATAGTCTTTGTTCATTTGGTAGTATCCGATATTAAATAGAACACCTTCGGCGACACTTAGGGTGATCGCCATAACTGTGACGTTTCTCTTGCAAGGTTATTTGAGGTAATAAGAACACTGTGTCTCTGAGCGAGCGGGCGAGGTTTTTAGGCACTTTAGAGATCTTCACCGATCTGACTGAAGATGAATTATTCGATCTGGCCGCCATCGCCGAGGAGTACGAATATGAAAAGGGCTCGGTGGTGGTCTATCAGCGAGACACTGCCAATAAGCTGATCATCGTGCGTAGTGGCCGCCTTTTTTCCTGCGGGCGCGACAAGAACGGCATCGTCCGTGAATCGCGATCGTATTTCTCAGGAGACTACTTCGACGACATCTGGTTGTTTACCACCCGGACTTATCCGGCTACTGTCCAGGGTGCCGACCCCGGCCGATTCATCTTAATCGAGCAAAAAAAATTCCACATTTATCTCGAACAAAACCCCGATCTAATCGATTTTCTTGTACTCTCCGATGAGGCATCTGATCTAGCCGAGGGAAGCCTGTATGGAGGTGCCGCCAAACGTTTTAAATCCTTAAAGCTATTGCCCGATGAGATCATCGAGTATCAGAAACGACGCAGCGTCGCCGTACTTCTGATCAAGACGGTGATCCCCTTTTTCCTGGCCTTGATTGGACTTGGCTTATTCTGGAGATTCTTCGGGCTAACCAATACTGGTAGCCAGTTACTCGTCGGTCTGATGTTTCTGCTCACCTTACTTTACGTGTTTTGGCAAGTTCTTGATTGGGCCAATGACTATTTCGTCATTACCAACAAACACCTGATCCACCACGAGTTCAGCCTGCGGAAATTTCAGGCCAAGATCGATAAAATACCGATCGACCAGGTCCAGAGTGTCGAAGTGTTGAAACCCAGTCTCTTCGCCACGCTACTCAATATTGGAACTGCGCGGATAACGACGGCCGCCCAAGCGGCCACAATAATATTTGACAACGTCGATAATCCGCTCGAGATCCAAGATACGGTAGAAAGGATCCGGGCAGAAAAAGGCGACTTGGACGCCGGCCAAACCCAACAAGAGATCCGGGCTGTCTTCGACGAACATTTTGATATTGAACCAGGTTATGCCAGGGTGGAGGATCCGCCAGTGGACGAATTTGACGAAGGGCCTGATACTGCCATGGGTAGCGCTCTGGCTATATTATCAAATACTTTCCGCACATTAACCCGTGGCATCAGTTCCCAGGTAGTGAGCCCAGATGGCACTATCACTTACCGAAAACATCCCATAACCATGCTCGGCCGAACTTTCTGGCCCATGGTTATCGGTCTGTTGCTCATCGTCCTCATCGCCATGTTTGATGGACAGATCAGGATATTCTTTGCCGGTCTCTTGTTCCTTGATTTTTTGTGGTACATCTGGAAATTTGAAGATTGGCGCAACGAGACCTTCCAGCTTACCGATCGGCTTGTGGTCGACATCGATCGCCAGCCATTTTTCTTCGGCGTAAGCCGGAAACAAGCCGAGTTAGCCAACGTGCAAAACGTTAGCTCTGAAAAACCCAGCTTACTAGCCAACATCTTCAATTTTGGCAATGTGAAGATCGAAACGGCTGGTGCATCGGCCGACATCGTCTTTGAGAGCGTCGCCAGGCCTAACCGTGTTCAAAGGGAAATCTTCAAGAAGCGTGAAAACATTAAGAAGAATCAATTCATATCCGAGGAAAAACAGCGTCGCCAAGAGTATGCCGTGGTGGCTGATGTTTATAAACAAGCCCAAGAGCTAGACCATATCCCCCGTAGAATCTAATTGAATCTCTCGAATTCTCAATAAGAGTTTTGGTCTTTGACCGGGATGGTCTAAAATCATGTATTGCCATCTTTCAGGTCAAATGATTTTTTCACTATGACTATTTTACAGATTGAGACATTAAATAATCCGATACTGCGCAAAAAAGCTCGCCAAGTCACAAATTTCGACGAAGATTTACAGCGGTTAATTGACGATATGATCGAAACCATGCGTTCGGCAAACGGCGTTGGCCTGGCCGGACCACAGGTTAACCAACCCCTGCAAGTGGCTGTCATCGAAACGCTGCCCGAACGTGACGAGGAAGGCAATGAGATCGAGGGCAGCCGGGAATTATTTGTCCTCATCAACCCCAAGATCGTCTCTGAATCAAGGAAAATGGTGGAGGGGATTGAAGGATGCCTCTCTATTCCAGGCTGGGTTGGAGAAGTTGAACGGCACCAATCGATTCGGGTCAGGGCCCAAGATCGCCATGGCCGGAAGATCCGCTTACGACTGAACGATTGGACCGCTCGAATTGTCCAACACGAAATCGATCACTTGGATGGAATTTTGTATATCGACCGGCTGACTGCTCCTGAAAACCTGTGGC
>DOXE01000389.1:0-1169 GCA_003519205.1 Chloroflexota bacterium | reverse complement strand
GCGTTAAACCAATTTCAGATCAAAGCCGTTCTCGATAACGAGTAGAGTATTCCATCCCATCCGACAATGGAACTAGCTTTTCTAACCCTCACCGAGCTTAGAGATGCCCTACGGCGAGGTGATACGACCAGCGTTGAAGTCACTCAGACCATGTTGGATCGCATCGTAAATGTCGATAATGATATCAAGAGTTATTTGTCCATCACCGACGAGATGGCTCTAGAACAGGCGGCGGCTGCCGATGCTCGCCGTGCGAGCGGAGAAGATAAGCCATTATTAGGCATACCTGTGGCTGTAAAAGACATTATCTGCACCCAAGGTATCGAGACCACCGCCGGCAGTAAGATACTTCAAGGATTTGTGCCGCCATACGATGCTTTTGTCGTCAGACAATTGAAAAAGGCGGGTGCCGTCATATTAGGGAAAACCAACACTGACGAGTTTGCTATGGGCTCGTCAACTGAGAATTCAGCCTATTTCACAACACGGAATCCCTGGAACCTGGAACGGGTTCCGGGTGGCAGTAGTGGCGGCAGTGCTGCAGCCGTGGCTGGATGTCTGGCTTTCGGCGCTCTCGGGACGGACACTGGCGGAAGCGTACGCCAGCCGGCCTCTTTTTGCAATCTAGTTGGACTTCGCCCCACCTACGGCCGGATGTCCCGTTGGGGTGTAGTTGCCTTTGCATCTTCGCTGGATCAGGTAGGCGCTTTCGGCCGGACGGTGGCCGATTGTACGGCGATCTTTCAGGTTACAGCCGGATACGATCGCCGGGATAGCACATCCATCAACCAGCCGGTTCCGGATTACGAGGCTGCTTTGGACGGCTCCATTGCCGGTTTAAAAGTTGGTGTCCCAGAAGAATATTTCATTGAAGGCATACAGCCAGAAGTAGAGCAAGCTGTCCGAGCTGCCATCGATAAATTGGCCGAGCTAGGGGCAGAGATTCACCAGATCAATCTGCCACACACCCAATATGCCTTGCCCGTCTACTATCTCATCGCCCCGGCCGAGGCGAGCGCCAACCTGGCTCGCTACGATGGCGTGCGCTACACCATGCGGATGGACGCCGGCGGACCGAACGAGCGCCGCCCTGAGCGTGTCGATGGGATGTACAAAGCGACCCGTGGGCAGGGGTTTGGCTCCGAGGTCAAGCGGCGCATCATGCTGGG
>DOXE01000288.1 GCA_003519205.1 Chloroflexota bacterium | reverse complement strand
AATGTGTTGTTGGTGGCAGAGCATAGAAAACGGTTACATGAATCAGATAGTGTCCGCTTTATCTCATTATTGTCCCAACTCCCGATTGTTGTCGAACGCACATGGCCCGAAAGAATGATGAAGGATTTGCTGGCGCTTGGGAGGGAAAATTCGCTCTCTAGTTATGATGCAGCTTATCTTGAATTGGCAATGAGACAAGGGTTTCCAATAGCAACTTTAGACAGAAAACTATTGGAGGCTGCCAAGCGTGTTGATATTCCTATTCTTGATGTCTAGTTGGCCATAATATTTCAAGACGCGCAACGCTCGTAATGTATTCCAGCGACTTGGTTGACCCGGTTTCTCCATCTCGAAATGGGTTTGGCCGGGGTGCCGGGCCTGCAGGGGCCAGGTGCCATCTTGCCGTTGTTTATTTCGCAAGATATCCAAGGCCTCCTGCATTCTCGGATCGTATTGAACACTGGCACATTGAAAATAATCCAGAGTTCGCAAGATATCATACCGCCAACGGGAGGGATACGATAGCATTAAAAAGCGCTTATCAATGATTTCCCCGGTGTGATCGGATCGGAATAGCTGGTGCTGTAAAATGAATTCCCTGGCTTCGGCCGCGATTTGCTTGAGCTCTTCTAACCGATAGGTATAGCCATTCCAGGAATACTCCAAGATCCCTTCTAATATCGAAATTGTCGAGTGCAAGGAGCTGTGGACCGCGCCTTGTCGATTAGATTGGCAGTTGAAACCACCATCTCCCATCTGCTCGCCGATAACAAAATCGACGATGGAACGAAGCGCCTCTGCTTCTACCTTGAAATAACAGGCGTAGTTTAGAAACATACCATTTATACAAACATCGCTTTGTTCGATCGTGACATGGGGATTAATACCCCCATCCTGGCTTTTATTTTCATCAAGAATACGGGATATGGATTGCTTGATTACCTTCTGATCGGGCGCGATTGCCAAATTCTTCAAATCTAAGATGGTATAGTGAGTTGAAGTCCATTTGGGTTGGTAAAATGCCCGCCCCCAATGCCCATCCTGATTACGCAATTGNNTAAATCACGGTGGACTTGATATTGTATCGAAACATCTCCCTCAAGGAGCCATTGGATAAGTTGATTATCCCTGGTTGACCATTGTGGTTTCGGCATGGCTATTTCCTTTTCGTTTCAGACCAATTTCACACATTTACCATTATGCGCGCTATTCGTCCTGTCAGTCAAGTGGCAGGTCTTCGGCGATGATCACCAAGCCGTGTGGTTCGCGGATAGTGATGCGTTCCCGTCCGGTCGTGATTAAGCCGTCTTGCTCCCAACCGCTCAGGATGCGGCTAACGGTGTACAGCGTCGTGCCCGTCATTTCCCCCAGGTCCTGGCGGGATAAGGCTAAGTTAAGCAAAACCCCTTCTTCAGTACGTTTGCCGGTTTGCCGGGCCAGGCGCAATAAAGCCCGGGCCACCCGCCGCTCCACCCGCTCTGTAGCCAGCTCCCGGTAACGATTTTGCAGCTCATGAAAACGGCCGGCCACCAAGCGTAGGCCATTTAAGGCCAGCCGGGGATATTGTTCCATCAGGCGGATAGTTGGCTCGTAGCCCCATCTCAGAGCCACAGTATCTGACACAGCCTCGGCCGATAAGGGGTAAGTAGTATTGCTTAAGGCCACGATGATGCCCATGCCATCGCCGGGCCCCATGAAGTGAATGATGACCTGGTGACCTTCAGGCGTTAACTGACTTAGCCGGACTTGCCCCTCAACGATGACGTAGAAAGCTACGGCCGGTTCATCCTGATGAAAAAAGAATTCCCCCCGGGCCACTTCATAATGCCGGGCAACTTTCAGTGCTGCTTCCAATTCGCTCTGACTGGCATCACGAAACAGGGGAGACCGGCTTAGAAGTTCCAAGTGTTCCCGAACTGTACTTGCCTGCATACCTCCTGAAATCTTAACACGCAATCCAGATATACCAAACTACAGAAAACATCAGCCGCGCCAAGATATTTCAGATTCTGGAAGGCACAAATTGGGAGTCGAATTCAGGCGAAACGGGAAAGTTCCTGAAATATTAATGGTCGCGGAGACCCAGTTTCGCTCACGTAAACGAGTTTACACGTAAACGGATTTACACGTAAACCTTCAACTTTGNNCAAGGGCTTGAAGAAGGACAAGGATAAAAGGCTGCTTCAGCACGTAAGCGCTGCCATTGGGCAGAAAGAAATAACTAGGCTGCTACCTCGTTGGCTACGGCTTCGATCTCATTCAGTAATCGGGTGGAATCAATATGTTTTAACAAATACCGGCAGGCGCCGGCCTCTAAAGCGGCTTCCCGTTCATCGTCGTCGGCGTAAGAGGTTAAGACGATGATGCCGGCCGGATGGTCGGCCAGCGCTTCCTTCATCTCGCCAACTGGGTTCGGCTGCAGGCTACTGGTACCCTTCAACTCTACTAAAATTACGTCCGGTTGTGTCGTACGGGCACATTTCAGCCCTTCGCGAAAGTCCTGGGCCGTGGCCACAACTTCGATATGGGGAAATGCTCGCAGCCGGGCAGCCAGTGCCTGGCGCACTGCCAAGTGTTCGTCGACGATGAGCACCTTAATGATCTTCATCGGTAAGCCAGACCCGGCGGTGCTAGGCAACTCATGATGGGCGAGTGTGCTCATTCCTGCACCCCCTTACACCTCTAGTTTAGTTCGTTTTTCATCGATTGTTTCTTAGTGTACGCGGGTGCACCCTATCTGCTCCAGTAACAAACGTCACCTAACATCCATGATGGTTGTCACCGGGATGTATGTTTTTGTAACTTTTAGTTCAAGATTCAATCGCTTTTTGTTTTTCGCTTGCGAAAACTTGCTTCTCTAATCGAGGTCTGAAGGCTGATCGTTCGCCGTAGGCCAAAGAGGAAGGCG
>DOXE01000087.1 GCA_003519205.1 Chloroflexota bacterium | reverse complement strand
AGAAGAAGTCGGGCGGGATGCCGTCGCCGTCCAGCTTCCCGGAGCCCAGGTAGGGGTTGCCGCCCTCATCGTTGACCTCGTATAGAAATAAGAAATCCATGCGGTTGATCCAGGGGGGACCCTTATACAACCGCAACGGCTGGTCAGGGTTCTGGCTGGGCTGGCAGTCGAATACGCCCGAATTCACGAAAGTGCACACTTCGCCCACCAGCGGATCGATCTGGTCGCGGGGAATGTCCACCGTGTCAACCATATCAGCTTCTCCAGCCTGCAGCATCGAGAAGCGTGGACCCCACTCGTCGATAACCTGGATGTTGATCTGCTTGAGCCTTGGCGCGCCGGAAGGCCCGCCTTCCCACAGCGGTTCGGTCAGCCAGTAGTCCTCATTGGCGACCAGCACGACCTCTTCGCCCGGCGTCCAGTGATCGAGCATGTAGGGGCCGGTGCCGTTGGCGATGCTGGTGAGGGTGCTGTTCTCAGAACCAGGCGAGTAGAAGTCGGCCCAGGTCTCGCAACTGCCATCCCAGTCTCCTTGCTCAATGACCCACTCGCTGTCTAGGATCCGCCCGCCATAGGCGGCCAGAGTAGCCAGGAAGGGGCTCCAAGGCTGGGCCAGGTTGAAGGTCACCGTGCCGGCGGCGTCGTCTGACTCCACCGAAGCCTTGGCCTTCTCGCAGACGGCCAGCAGCTCTTCGGGGGACGCATTGGTTTTCAATCCCTCGGGGTCGCCGGCATAGGCGCCCTCGGCGATCTCCTCGGTGATATCGCCGCTAACATAGCCCATCATCGGCTCGATGTACAGCCACTGCGGTCCGCCGACATCCGACTGCAGCAGGCCGCGCTCGAAAGTGTACTCGACGTCGTGAGGCTCCAGGGTGCCGCCCTCGTGGAAGGTGACGCCCTCGCGGATATTAAAGGTGTAGGTCAGGCCATCCTCAGAGATGCCGCCGTTCTCCACGGAGGGTACCTCGGTGGCCAGCCAGGGGACGAAGCTGGTGGCGTCGGTGTCGTTGAAGTAGATCAGCGGCTCGTAGACGTTGTTGACCACACCAGAACTGACGTTGTCATACATCAACGCCGGATCCAGGGTATCAACGTCGCCAAAGCTCAGGAATGGGTAGGTGTCCGGGCGGGGGGCCACGAACTCAGCGGGTCCCGCTTCTTCCCCTTCGGCCGGCACTTCGACTACTTCGGTGACGACGCGGGTAACCTCGACCACTTCACCCTCTTCAACCACTTCTTCTACGACGACTCGGGTCACTTCTTGCTCGACAACCCGGGTGACTTCAACCGTCTCTGGTTGGCAGGCTACGATTAGGATGCCCAGCAGCAAGAAAGCAACCAATAGGCTAACTTTTCTTTTTGTAAACATTTTAAGTCTCCTCCAAATTGTTTAACTAATTATATACAATAGTAACCTTATTCTTCTCTACCAACATGAACTTATTTGCTTTCCAGGCATCACCTCCTTTAATAATAGACAGGATTTACAAGATTAACGAGATGTTTATTGAGTCTTTGCACACACCTGGGTTTTCGTAAATTGATGTGCGTTTAGGCGCGTGTCGTCTTCTTCTTGAATTTACCCTCTGTTCAACATATCTCCTGACTATTGATTTATCTACCACTTTCTAATTGGTTCATTTCTCAAGTAACTAAACCACAAAGATAGCTCGAGCCGGATGATACCCAATTTATTGGGACATCCGGCGGGCTCTCGTCCATCTAGAGCCTTCGGGATAAGACAGATATTTTGGAAATGAACCACTAATCTCATTATAGTTTATTGGCCCAAAGCTTCACCCTTCATATCCCAGTCTATATGCCAGGAATCAAACGACACCGGCGCAATCAAAGGGTATGTACGCTCTAACCAAGGCTTGGTTAGTAGTGGGACGGTGTAATGATATATTGGCGCGTAGGCGACCTCCTTAGCGGCCAGGATCTCCTCAGCTTGAGCATATAATTCAGCCCGTCTCGCCGGAGACTGTTCTTTTTGGGCCTCTAGAGTCAACTCATCGAACTCGCTGGAATANNAGACGCCAGACGTGCGGCATCTCCTCAACCGGAGTCGAGTTTTTCAGCGTGTCTAAATAGGCGCGCCATTCCTGATCCTCCACGCGCACCTCAACACCCAAGACGTCTTTCCACATCCGCTGGATGGCAGCGGCGATTTGGGCATGGGACTCGCTCGTGTTGTACATCAGGGTGATGTCCATAGCGTTGAGATCTTCGATGGTCACGGCGTTTTCATCCAGATATGACTGTAAGGCAGCCAGGGCTGCTTCTGGATCGTAAACCAAACCAACTGTGCCCGGTTCGGGGGCACCGAAGATGCCCGGAGGCGCGAAGCTGGTCGCCGGGATATGGGCCCCCTGGGTCACATCGTCGATTAAGCTTTGACGGTCGATAGCCTGGGAGAAGGCTTGCCGCACACGTACGTCGTCAAAGGGTGGCTTGGTGTGGGTAAAGCCATAGTAGTAAGTGCAGGCATCGGGCGCCTCGAAAAATTCCTGTGAAAATTTTGGGTCTGCCTTTACCCGATCGATCTGCTGTATCGGAACCCGGACGGTGTCCAACTCATTATTCTCATATAGAGTGAGCGCCTTCGATTCCTCGCCAATCATAACGCCATTGATCTTCTCGATCTGTACACTGTCAGCATTTGGCCAAAAGGGATTCTTAATGAGGTCCAGTTCTTCACCATCTATCCACTTCTCGATGACGAAAGGCCCACTACTGACGACCGCGCCAGGTCTGATCCATTCCACACCATGTTCTTCGATAGCCCAGGCCGGTACCGGCATCGTCACCCACGTACTGGCAATGGAAGGAAAGTAGGAAGCCGGGTTATTTAGGGTAAAGGTACAGGTCATGGCCTCGTCGTCGCAACTTACCCCAACATCATCCAGGCTCACCCCTTGGCTGCCCTCATTGACGGCTTGGGCGTTTTTGATGTTGAAAAGAATTTGAGTGTAGTCCGATCTCGTTGCCGGATCGATGGTCCGCTTCACCCCATACTCCACGTCCGAGGGTTTGACGAAGCGAGGATTGCCGGCATCATCCATATCCTGAACAACCTCGCCGGAAACTGTATCGTATTTCACCCAGGGAATGTCGTCTCGGAGGGTGAAGGTCCAGGTCTGGTTGCCTTCTTCATCTTCGCCAACTTGCCACCGGGTTGCCAAGTGTGGTTGGACCTCGGCCGTTTCCTGGTCAATCTTGGTCAATCCGGCGAAAGTATTACTAACTAAGATGACAGAGGTCGTGTCGGTGGCTAAAGCCGGGTCGCCAAGCAGAAACTCGTTACTCCAATTATAGTTTAGGGTTATGTCTGTAATCACGTCTGGAACTGAAGATGCTGTGGGTGTATTAGGGACTGTAGTTGCAATCGAAATCTCGGCCACCTCCGCTTCATCTAACTTGCAAGCACCTAAAAGAATTACCACCATTGGTACAACCACAGCCACGCGTAAATAACTATTTTTTACCCTCAACATGCCGGTATCGACGAAGAAAACGGTAAGATAAGTATTTTGCCTTTCGCTAACAAAGCTTTGACCCTTGATTATTCTTATGCCAATCGCTATTTCGATATCTATCATTTAAGGGCCAGGATCATTTCAACCATTTATTGACAACCGTTGTGGTTAAATCTTGATCGACACCCTCCTAATCACACAAAATTCTCCGCATGGTGACAGGCTACCCAGTGATCGACGTCGCCATTTTGTTTGAGATCCCGGAATTGTGGGTCGTCCTCCTTACAAATATCCGTAGCATAGGAACATCGGGGATGAAAGCGGCAACCCTTTGGCGGATTGGCCGGGCTGGGCACGTCACCTTCCAGGATCAAGCGCTGGCGTTTCTCTTCTTTTTCTGGGTCCGGGATCGGTATGGCCGATAATAATGCCTGGGTATAGGGATGCAACGGATGGTCAAATACTTCGTCTCGATCGCTCAGTTCGACAATGCGGCCCAAATACATCACCGCCACCCGGTC
>DOXE01000012.1 GCA_003519205.1 Chloroflexota bacterium | reverse complement strand
TTTCAAATCCACCGGCCGATATTGCCATCCTGCGCTATAGACCCCATGACCATTTTAATAAGATCCTGGTGCCCATCGCCGGTGGCCCAAATGGTCGTCTCGCGGTAAATCTAGCCTATTCTGTTGCGAAAAACACCCCTGAAGATACCCAGATCGTATTGTTGCATGTGGCTGTTGGGGATATCAATCCTGTTCAGGCGGAAGCCAGGGCGAAAAACGCTTTCCGCTATGCAACCCGCGGCCTGGACTTTCCATTTGAAGAACAAATTGAACCGGCCGACAGTCCCGTTGATGGGATCCTCAAAGCTTCGGAAGGTTGTGACCTGATCGTCAT
Source organism: Chloroflexota bacterium (assembly GCA_003519205.1). Taxonomy (GTDB): domain Bacteria; phylum Chloroflexota; class Anaerolineae; order Promineifilales; family Promineifilaceae; genus UBA11865. The sequence continues at coordinate 6,811 of DOXE01000012.1, read as the reverse complement.
CGGTGCGACGAAGGAACCGCGTTTTAAGAATCTCTTGCTTGGCAATGTTGCCCAACGTGTAGCGGAAGGAGCAGCCTGTCCGGTAATCATCGTCAAGCGGCAAAGTACGATAATTGATTCGATGTTGAGAGAAACTGTCTTGTCGCCAATCCGACAATCTGATAAATTGGCTGAAGCACAAGATCGAGCTAAGACCTAGTTTCAAAAACTCTGGCAATCTCATCACGTTCCGGCCGTTTTAGCGTTCTTGTAGATGAACCCAAGACTTCTTTTACGGTTACTGGACCTGATTCCACCCAACCGATCTCGGTGCAAATGAGTTCGGCCGTTTTTAAACCTGAACATATCTTAGTGCTTTCTTCAGGTGGGGTGGTTATTAATAATGCACCCGAGCTAATGGCTGCATAAGGATCGATTTTAAATGCCTTGCAGACCTGGTAGGAAATAGAAGGGATGAAAACCCTTGTTAAATCGACGACAAGCGTCATTTCGGAAGCTTCAGCCAGCTCCCATAGCGCTGCGGCAAGCCCGCCTTCAGTTGGGTCATGCATGGCCGACACTCGTCCCGCTTTCGTTGCCAATTTTGCATCTTGGTAAATGCTTAATCCTGGCGTTATCAAAAATTTTTTTGCTTCCTTTAGCTCTGATGGATTTAAGCTATTAGCCAGGTGATCAGGAAACTCTCGGGCGAGGATAGCCGTAGCTTCAATTGGAACACCTTTGGTGAGTAGTATTTTATCCCCAGAATTTACCCCTTTCGGCGTGATCAGTTTATGTTTCTCGACTTCCCCGATCATCGTGCCCACAAGAATTGGACGTTCGAGCCTGTGAGTGATTTCGGTGTGACCGCCAACAACCGAAATACCAATGGCCTGGCAAGCATCGAATACTTGATCGGCAATTCCCATTGCAGATGTGGGTGTCGATAAACTGGCTGGAAGCAGCATTGTCAGCAGCAACCACTTAGGAGTTGCCCCTGTGGTCACAATATCATTTGCATTGACCTGCACCAGATACCAACCGATTTCATCGGTAGCAAAAGTGATAGGATCAGATTTCAGGACCAAATATTTGTCGCCTATATCCACGACGGCACAATCAAGCCCGGGTCCAGGGCCAATAACTATATTCGGATCTTTAATTGGAGCTTTTTTAAGGAGCGATTCAAGGATCGCAGGAGGTAATTTTCCTACTGGCAAATATCTTTCAGACATTCTTTATGAATCGCCTGAATTTTCCGGGATCTGTTCAACGAATTCTGTGGGAACGTGGCTGGAGACGGCCGCATCTTCCATCATAGAGATCGTTCGGGAAACATTCTCGATAGCTACTCTTTGTTTCCTGTAGAGATCTGATTCACTCATAGCTAACCGCCGGGCTACATCGCGAACCTTTTGCCCCTGAATGAATTTGAGCTCTAGAATATTATAGAGTATCCATTCGGCCGTGGTCATACTCCGTTCACCTTCTGGCCGTTGCTGCTCAACAGCGCGAACAAGGATTTGGCGCAAAGCTTTCGTGGGATTATTCCCATGCTCATCTGCGGCATCTTGAACTACCTGGAGATGTAGTAATGGGCTTTCCGTGAGTTTTGGTCCGCCCCAATAATGACTGAGCGCGTCCCAAACCATATTGTTGAATTCGGGATTACGCGTTAGGGCTGAATCGGAATCGAACGACGCGGTCAGAGCTGGAGTACCTCCGAAAGTTGCGGCGCTTCGCCGGATCTGAAGCGCAGTCACCTGAGGTAGCAATCCTTCAACGGCGGCAAATACTTCCTGCTGCAGTTGTCGATCTTCTAGCGCACTTTCGGCTTGATCCACCAATTGCTCAAAAGCTGTTTCCTCGTTTTCATTAAGATCTGGCTTTTCCGATCGGGCTTTAATGCCCAGGATGCCGACCAACAGGCCATCCTGTTCTTTGTAAAGGGGTTTAATCCAGTAATCGCGCCACAAAATAAATCCGTCGCTTCTTTCCAATGTTCCAGGTTCGCCATTAGTGTCGACGGCCGTTCGAGCTAATTTGTGCCATTCCCCGCCAGACCATGTTTCTGCATCATCATGCAAGGGGCCAATCATCGCTTCAAGCCTGGGCCCATCTGGAGTAAATGCGGCGATAAAGGCAGTTGGTGTGCGTAAAACTTCACAAGAAGCAGCCAAGATACTTTCCAGGAACTGACGCATGTCCCGGGTTGTTAGCACCCTCTCACTAAGCTGCTGGATGCGCCTTACTTCCGGTTCATCAGTTAATTGAAAGAATCGCTCTAGGGGACGTTTTAATGCATGTAAAGCCCATTCAACGAAGATAATTGTGCCAACGATGGCCAATGCCAGGGCAGTTCCCACTGGTAATCCCAGCAATGTGTCGGCCCTAGCAACGGCGATATAAACCAACAATACAATCGTCGCGGTTAGAGGCACCCGGGCCATGAATTTAAATAGTCGCACTCGAACAACCCGATCGGGTGATTTTGCCCCAAAGTAAGCAATATAATAAGTCATGAAAGCAAACATGACACTTACGAGAAGATTGCCCAAGATTATGACAAGCCAAAAGGCAATGGATATTTCCAGGTTGGGGTCGTTGCTGATGGTCAGATAAGGGAATACGGCTAATGGTGCCGCAAGAGAAGTCGCCAAAATGACGCCCATGCGTTTTCGGGTTGTACGGGTAACGCATCTTTCTCGGGCTCTCCAAACCAAGTAGATGCTTATGACGCTTATGGACCAATAATAAATAGCGAATAGTGGAAAAATTGGTCCAGCACTAAGATGAGGAGCATGCTTGACTGGTATAAGTTCATTTACAAGGAAATCGCTGAAAAGGGCTACGCTAAAAAATATGACGCCTAAGATATACCAGACACGAACAAATAAGCGACGTAGAGGCGATATGTCTCCCGTCGTTACAGATAATGCATCAGCCAAGTGAAATAAAGCAGCTGGCACCATGGCAATTCCGATCCACTCCAGGCGAATCCACATCTCTGTCGATAATGGGACAACAGCGCGGGTGACCAACAACTCAGTGAAATAAACTATTACGACGAAAAAGAGGAGTGAGTTGAATGCTCGGGTTACACGATCGTGAAAACTATGGGGCAAATTGTAGAGTAAAACTGCAGCGCCAAATATGACGATGGTAGCCTGGACGATGTCATTGATCAGCGCCAATATTTCAGTCAACTGCTCGTACATAGTGGTCGCCAATAGTAAATCGTCAATAGAGGCGAGACTACTCCTACAACCTCAGTGTGTTAATTAATCGCCTGGTGTCTTAAGCTGGTGACGGTGATGGAGGTAAATCGAGAGAAGTGGGTGGTTTCCACTCCTTCTTCTGACCACTCGGTTTGGGCTTGGGGCTCTCAGGAGTCGGGCTACCGCTAGGGGATTCGGCCGGGGTTTCAATTCCCTCGATAATGGCCACAAACTCTGCGGCTTCTAGCGTCTCTACTTCCAATAGTTTGTTAGCAACAAGATCCAGCGTCTCGCGCTGATCCACTAAAATTTGTTTAGCTCGCTCATACTCAGTATCAATGATCTCACGAACCTCTCGATCTATCTTTTCGGCAATGGCGTCAGAATAGTCCCGTTGTTCGCTTATCTCGCGACCCAGGAATACCAGTTCCTGCTTGTCACCATATACCCGGGGGCCCATTTCATCGCTCATACCATATTGGGTAACCATGGCCCTGGCCATTTTCGTCACTTGTTGAAGATCATTACTTGCCCCTGTCGTAATCTCACTAAAGATGAGCTCTTCGGCCACACGCCCTCCCAGAGCTGTCGCGATGAGAGCCTTAAATTTCGACCGGCTATAGAAGAGGATATCATCTTCCATATACCAGGTAACCCCTCCAGCCATTCCCCTGGGAATGATAGTGATCTTGCGAACCGATTGGGCGTGAGGTAGGAAATGGCTAACAATAGCATGACCGGCTTCGTGGTAAGCTGTTATTTCCTTTTCCTCATCACTCATGACCCTGCTTCTGCGTTCAGGGCCAAGCTGCACTCGTTCGATAGCTTCCTGGAACTCTGTCATACCGATAACTTTTTTATTTCGCCGGGCAGCCAGCAAGGCAGACTCGTTTACCGTATTTTCAATATCTGCACCGACGAAACCAGGCGTAGCCTTGGCCAGGATATTAATATCGACATCAGAAGCCAGCGGTTTGCCTCTCATATGGACTTTGAAGATCGCTTCGCGGCCTCGTATGTCAGGTCGGTCGATAACAACCCGACGGTCAAATCGCCCTGGTCTCATGAGTGCTGGATCGAGAATATCTGGACGGTTGGTCGCTGCCAAGATGATGATATGGGTATCGGTTCCAAATCCGTCCATTTCTACCAGTATTTGGTTGAGCGTTTGCTCACGTTCGTCGTGCGAACCACCAAGTCCAGCTCCTCGTTGGCGACCCACTGCGTCGATTTCGTCTATGAAAATGATACAGGGGCTGTGTCGTTTAGCTTGTTCGAATAGATCGCGGACCCTGCTTGCTCCAACGCCGACGAACATCTCGACGAACTCTGATCCGGCGATGGAAAAGAAGGGCACGCCTGCCTCACCGGAGACAGCTTTGGCCAATAGCGTCTTACCTGTACCCGGGCTTCCGACAAGCAAAACCCCCTTCGGGATACGTGCGCCGAAACTAACAAATTTATCTGGCTCTTTTAGAAATTCGACGATCTCTTGTAGCTCTTCCTTTGCTTCATCACAACCAGCCACATCCTCAAAACTAACTGTCGGATGATCGCCGGTGAACATGCGAGCACGGCTCTTTCCAAAGGAGAGAGCTTGATTATTGGTGCCTTGTGCTTGGCGCATGATGATGTAAATGAAACCAATAATTAACAGGGCGGGTAAAAAGATGCCTACGAGGTTTATCCAGCCACCCCATCTGCTTGGTGCTTGGTAGATGATGACCGTATTTCCGTTCCGATAATCTTGTTCGGTTACACCGTACGCAGCCAATACTTCTTCTAGTGAGCTAACGCTGCTTATCTGAGTTCGAGCATCCTCTCGTTGGGAGTCATTGTAGTGAACGTTGACTTCACGGCCGTCTCCAGCAACCTCTAGTTCCGCTATCTCACCATTTTTTATCTGTTGGGCTAATTCGCTAATGGCTAACTCTTCGGCAATTTCCCCAGCCGAATTATAGCTCCATAGTATAGCTACTATGGCAAAAACTATTAATAAGTATATGAACCACCTAGTGATTCGATTCGTATTCATGCTCTCGCCTCCATCATTGACGAGTGCTCATAAGCATATAGATATCCCGAAAACTCCAATCGAAGTGCGAGTTAGCTATATCTTTAACTATGTACAGTATAACAGAAAGGAAAGGCAGTTGCTAAATCGAGGGCCTGTCTTTGGTCACACGGACACAAAAAATCCTCAGCCATTGTACCTGAGAAATACTAAATACCAGAGGGGTATGAGTCCCAACAAGCTAATTAAGGCAATGATACTGAGGGCGATTACCGTCCAGTCAATTCCTTCATTCTGATCTCGTGCTGGATAGTAAGTATCGGATCCGAATGCCGCTTGCCTTGTCAATCCCGGATCTAATTCCGTTTCTGTTGGTGATGCACCACCCCGATAGGTCGGATCGATAGCCGGGGAGTGGAATACGGTCTTCATGTCGGCCATGCCTGTTTTCTCAGTTTGATTAATGGGGACAAATCCCGTTTCTTCCCAACTACTTTCGCGGTAAGAAGTCAAGACCCGGCCAAGCTGATCGGCAGTTCGATAACGACCAGAGGGTTCTTTTGAGAGGACTTTGGCGATCACCATGTCAATTTGATTTGGGATAAGTGGATTATATGTCGAGGCAAGCGGAGGTGTTTGGCGCATGTGTTTAATAGCTAAAGAGGTGTGGCTATCAGCCTCAAAAGGTAAGCGTCCTGTCAGCATCTCAAACATAATGATGCCAATGCTATAGACGTCTGAGGCAGGGGTAGGTGCCTCTCCGGCCGCTTGCTCGGGGGAAAAGTATTGTGGTGTTCCCCAAATAACATCGGCGTCATGAATGCTTGATTCAGTTAGGGCACGTGCAATGCCAAAATCAGTCACTTTAACTCGCCTATCACGAGCCACCAAGACATTCTGAGATTTGATATCGCAATGGATGAGATTAGCTCTATGTGCATATCCGACCCCAGCACATATCTGGATCATAGTATCCAAAGTGGTATCGATGGGTATGGCTTTGTTGGTTTCAGCATATTGGTGCCGAATCAGATCCTTCAAAGTCCATCCTTCCACATACTCCATGACGATGTAATACCAGTGATCATCCTGGCCAATGTCATGGACAGTGACAATATTAGGGTGGGTCAGATTAGCGGCCGCGTGGGCTTCCTTTTGGAAACGACGCAAAAATTCTGCGTCATTTGTCAGGCTCCGATGAAGCACCTTGATGGCGACAGTGCGACCCAGCATCAAGTCTCGTCCCTGATAAACAGTGGACATACCGCCGGTGCCAGCCCGCTTGATCAACTCATAGCGATCATTGAGAACAGTTTGAGACGTTTGCATGACATAATTTTAACTTATCAGGGGCGGATAGCCAGTGTGTCTCGACTTGCTTTGCCAAATCACATATGATAGCATCCTAAACAGAGAGCATGGCGGGTGTGGTGTAGAGGTTAACACGTCTGGTTGTGGCCCAGAAGATCGTGGGTTCGAATCCCATCACTCGCCCAGCCGGTCGGGCAATGCCTGGCCATGGATTTTTTCCTGCGCCCGTAGCTCAATGGACAGAGTACCTGGCTTCGAACCAGGTGGTTGGGAGTTCGAGTCTCTCCGG
>DOXE01000271.1 GCA_003519205.1 Chloroflexota bacterium | reverse complement strand
TGCCGTGTGGCTGCGCAAAATATCGCAATAGTCGGCCATCGTGCCATCGGTTGCCAGCACAAGTCCTTCAAGCTTGGTGATGATATCTCCCTCTCGAACGCCCGCCCGATCGGCCGGTGAGCCAGATTCGACGGAAGATACCCAAATACCCGTGATCCCAGCATCGTCATAAACGGCGCTACCATTAACGCCAATGGATGTGACGTCCTGATTCTCGCTCAACTTCTCCAGGATGCCCAGGGCTTCATCCCGGGAGATGGCCATATACTGGTTTTCATTGTAAACACCATAATTTACGCCGACGATCTTGCCCTCCGAATTCACCAGTGGACCACCAGAATTGCCCGGATTAATGATAGCATCGTGCATGAGGACCCGGTCGATGGACGCCCACCAGGTTTCTCCATCTCCTTCTTCTTTGGCAATAATTCCTTTGGTCAGGGTGAATTGGGGATCGCCCAAGGGGAAACCGGCCGCAAAGACATCTAAGCCGGTTGAAATGGGACCATCGTGCCAATCCAGGTAAGGGTAATCGCCCCCTTCCAAATCGATAACTGCCAGATCCGAGCATTCCGAAACTCCTAAAACACGCGCATTAACCGGTTCACTTTTTCCGGAAACATAGACCCTGAGTAGAGCGGCACCTGTCACCACATGATTGTTGGTCACCGCAAGACCTTCCTCGTCGATGATGAATCCTGAACCAGAACCTGCTGCATTGAGCTGTTGACCGATTTCTGGATCCACGAAACTGCCTTCGGCCACGATTTGAATGACAGCATTTTCTATATCGTCAAGCGAAGAGACGACATTAGATGCCTCTGACTCAGGAGTGTCGGTAAGGATCGCCTCAGGTGTGGGTTCGGTTGTTTCTGTCACCTCAGACTCTTCAGTCGGTTCGGTTATATCTGGTTGGGATGTCGCCGTTGGTTCTTCCCCTCCACCAAAATTACAGGCCAAACCAACGAGTACCAATAGAACAATCACCGTCAAGGCCCAAGAAATTGATCGCTTAAACATTTTCACCTCCATAACTAATGCAATAAAGCGAGGAATCTAGCCAAACTGGCGAAACAAATCTTCCGGGATGAATTCTACATGCATTTAATCCTTCGTGTTACCTGATTGTGTCGCTACAGGATAGCGAGCGCAATAGCTCCCCTGCCCTATTGCAACGATTCGGAGGAGAAACGCTTTTTTTGGGCTGTAGAGATTGTGTACTAGAGAGTATAGTTGTGTTCGCTGTCTGTAATTTCTATAATGTGTTAGGTCGGTTTTCAATGGAGTTTGGGCCAGGTTTCCTACAGGAATGAACAAATGGACGGAACCACAATAGGGCGCTACCAGATTATTGAAGATATTGGTCGGGGGGGAATGGCCACGGTCTATCGTGCCTTTGATCCTCGTTTTAAACGCGATGTTGCCGTTAAGGTCATGACCCAAGATCTTTTGGAAGATCCGACGCTCAGAGCCCGATTCGAACGCGAAGCGCAAACCATTGCCAACTTGGAACACCCGGCCATCGTTCCGGTTTACGACTTTGGTGAAGAAGATGGACGTCCATATCTGGTCATGCGGCTCATGACCGGCGGCACACTTTCTGACCGTCTCGAACAGGGCCCAATTGGCATTGAGGGAACCATTAAAATCCTGAGACGCATCGGCTCAGCATTGGAACGAGCCCATCAAAACGGCATCATCCACCGGGACTTAAAGCCGAGTAATGTCATGTTTGACGATTATGGCGATGCCTATCTAGCCGATTTCGGCATCGCCCGTCTGACAGAAAGCGCGGTCACACTTACTGGTGATTCGGTAATCGGCACCCCGGCCTATATGAGCCCCGAACAGATCCATGGCGATAAGGAGATCGACGGCCGGAGCGACATCTATGCCCTGGGTGTCATTTGTTTCGAGATGTTAACAGGCCGCCGGCCCTATGAAGATAAGACGCCCACCAAGGTTATGATGAAACACATCATCGACCCGGTACCCGATATTCGTCAGGTGAACCCTGATTTACCCGAGGGTGTGGATGAAGTAATACACCGGACGATGGCCAAAGAACCGGATGAACGGTATACCACAGCCACAGAATTGACGGCATCCCTCGAAACTTTAGCCAGCTTGTCCGCGACGACAACTGCCGAAAAAGTCGATGCTGCCACCGTGGCGGCTAGCTTAATCGGCTCAACAGTAGAGTCGTTTGAACCAGAAACGACGGCCGAAGCTGAAATATTGGAAGAGACAGAAATCGTGCAGGAAGCGGCCGGGGAGGAGGTTGAATACGCTGAAACTGACGTGATAATACCCTCCTTCGCCGATCAGGAACAACCGGAATCCCCCGAGGCAACAGTCCCCCTCGTTACCGGGGAAACGGTCCCCGAAACAGAGATCGCTGTCCCTACCTTCGTCGAAGAACCACCCGATGCCACAGTTTTGGCACCGCCTGAGCCAACGGCCGATCGTCCCGGCAAACAAAATTGGATTATCGCGGGTGTGTTGGCCGGCATCTTGCTGATTGTGTTTTTGGCTGTCATCGTCGGCGGAGGCATTTTCCTGGCCTCCAGAAATGGTGCAGATGTGACCACACCGGAAACTGATGAAAGCCCTGGTGCCGTTGCCGTCGAGCCCACGGAAAAACCCACCAGAACAAAGCCGCCTGAGCCAGGACCAGGAGTTGATTCTCGCCAAGAAGCGGAAGCCCGGTTAGAGATATTCTACGATAGAGTTGAAGCCGAGGATTACGATGGTGCCATGGAGGCTATCAACCAGGCCGTAGAACTCGTCCCTGACGAATCTTGGTACTTTCACGAGCGAGCATGGTTATTTGAACTAATGGGCAACTTAGATGCCGCTTTAGAAAATATCGNNAACTTCGATGCCGCTTTAGAAAATATCAATCATGCAATCGCCTTGAATCCGGATGGGGCCGATAATTATCTGCGGAGAGCAATTCTATTCCGAAACTTTGGCGACTATGAAGCAGCTCTCATGAATCACCGGCAGTCAATTGAACTAAATCGAGAAGATCCCTATGGTCACTTTGAACTTGGCGTAACGCTCCGGGAGATAGATGACATCGACGGTGCCCTGGCAGAGTATGGAAGGGCGATTGAGTTGGACCCGGATGTCGACGCCTTTTATGGTTATCGGGGAGAAATATTCAAAGAAATTGGCGATCCCGATGCTGCTCTCAGGGATCTGGAGCGAGCAGTGGCCCTAAATCCAGAAGAAGTTTGGTATTACGACCTATTAACCAGTGTTTATGGATGGGAACTAAATGATTTCGCCATGGCCTTGGAAAATGTAAATCGAGCCATAGAGCTTGAACCGGATGAGAGCTGGCGATATACCGATCGGGCCGTCTTCCTTCGCGAACTCGGCGATATCGATGGAGCTTTGGCCAACCACGAGGAAGCCATCGCTCGTGATCCTGATGAAGTTTGGAATTATTTAGAAAGAGCCATTACTTATCGCGATCTTGTGGGAGATTTTGATGCGGCGATGGCCGATTATGAACTCGCCATCTC
>DOXE01000498.1 GCA_003519205.1 Chloroflexota bacterium | reverse complement strand
GGAGAACTTGCCGCTGCGCGCGGTGTTGAGGATCGACATGCGCGTCCAGTCCTCCGGGTCGCGGTAGGCTCGGGCCGCGCGTTCCGAGCATTCGACGTAGGACGCGTAGTCGGCGAGAAGCATGTACTCATCATGTTGTAATAACGACTCGACGATGGGCTTGAACATCTCCATGTCACCGCCCGAGAAAATTCCCTCGGCGATGGCGTCGATGGCGGCCTTTAGTTCATCATTTTCTTCGTAATACTGCCCGGGGTTGTAACCCGATTCCTTTAAAGCAAATACTTCTTCGGCCGTCATGCCAAAGAGGAAGAAATTTTCGTGGCCTACACGTACCCGGATCTCAATGTTGGCTCCATCCATCGTCCCAACAGTCAGGGCTCCATTCAAAGCGAACTTCATATTCCCCGTTCCAGATGCCTCTTTTCCAGCCATGGAAATTTGTTCTGAGATATCGGCTGCCGGGTAAATCTTTTCCCCCAATGTCACGTTAAAATTGGGTACGAAGACGACTTTCAACCGGCCGGCTACGTCCGGATCGTGATTGACCACCTCTGCTACAGAATTAATGAGCTTGATGATGAGTTTGGCCATGAAGTAGCCTGGCGCCGCTTTAGCGCCAAAGATAAATGTCCTTGGCATTATATTGATTTCTGGTTTAGCCTTAATTCGATTGTAGAGAGTGATGATGTGTAATACCATTAGCAACTGTCGTTTATATTCATGAAGGCGTTTGACCATCACGTCAAAGATAGATTCAGGATCGATAGCCAGACCATAATGGGTGCTGATATAGTCAGCCAATAATTCTTTATTTTGGCTTTTTACCTGGCGCCATGATTCTTCAAACGCTTCCTCGCCGATGAAGGCTTCCAACTTTACTAGCTCATCAAGATCTGTCAGCCAACCACAACCGATCTTTGACGTGATCAATGAAGATAAAGCCGGATTGGCCATGTGTACGAACCGCCTGGGTGTCACGCCATTCGTCTTGTTATTAAATTTTTCTGGCCACATATCGTAGAAATCCTTCAATACCCTCTGTCGCAGCAATTTTGATTGAAGTTCGGCGACCCCATTGACCGAAAAACTGGCTACTGTCGCCAGATAAGCCATGCGAACCAATTTTTGCCGCCCTTCTTCAATGATAGACATTCGCCTAATCCTATCGCCTTCGCCTGGAAATCGTTTCCCCACCTCTTTTAAAAAACGATGGTTGATTTCGAAAATGATCTCCAGGTGCCTGGGCAAAAGCCGGCCGAACAGGTTAACGGGCCATTTTTCCAAAGCTTCGGGCAATAGAGTGTGGTTCGTGAAAGCAAAAGTACGTGTTGTGATATCCCAGGCCTGCTCCCAATTCAACCGGTATTCGTCGATCAATAATCTCATCAGTTCCGGTATTGCTACGACGGGGTGGGTGTCGTTGAGCTGGATGACTGCCTTCTCCGGGAACAAATTCCAATTGTCATGAAACGCCTGAAAGCGGCGGGTGATGTCCCGTAGCGAACAGGCCACAAAAAAGTATTGTTGTTTGAGACGCAGTTCCCTCCCTTGGGGGGTGTTATCGTTGGGATAGAGAACTTTACTGATATTTTCCGAATATGTCTTCTGTTCTACGGCATGAATATAATCACCTTCGTCGAATAATTGCAGGTCGAATTCTTCGCTGGCCCGTGCTCGCCATAACCGCAACATGTTGACCGTGCCCGTATCAAAACCGGGAACCATCGTGTGATATGGTTCGCCGATGATAGTCTGTCCGGGTATCCAGCGAATGCGAAAAATACCTTCGTCGTCGAGGTATTGTTCTGTCCGGCCGCCGAAATGAACCGCAACCATGTCATCAGGCTGAGGGAATTCCCAGGGATTTCCCCAGCGGAGCCAGTTGTCGGGATATTCCACTTGCCAGCCGTTTTCAAAAGCTTGCCGAAAGATTCCAAATTCGTATCGAATACCATAGCCGATGCAGGGAATGTCCAAGGTCGCTAAAGAGTCAAGGAAACACGCCGCCAACCGTCCCAGGCCACCATTGCCGAGACCTGGTTCCACGTCCAATTCCAGGTAATCCTCCAAACTCAGATCGTGTTTGGCCAGGGTATCCTGCGCTAACTGCCATGTATCTGTATAGAGTAAATTCTGGCTTAACTGTTTGCCCATGAGATATTCGGCCGATAGATAATAGACGACTTTGGGATCGGCTTCTACAAAAGCCTCCACAGTCTTGCGCCAGCGTTCCATAAGGTGATCACGAACGGTAAAAGACAGACTCATATAGATGTCATTGTCGCTGGCTCCATAGATGGCTTGTCCCCGGGTGAAATACAGGTTGTCTATAATGGCTTTTTCAAAGGCTTCGNNAATGAAAGGTGAAGTATGCGTAGTGAGGCGCCTCACAGAAGCACCATTTTACCAGGCCTAAATGTCCGAATCCATCAAATTATTGATTGGCTCCCATCATTTGCTGGTATTGCGACCCTTTTGATTCAATCCTCACTCACTCTTGACACAAACAAAAAAGATCCTTTAATATTTCTTAAAGAATGGTCATTTTATTGGCAATCGTGGTCGAAGACAATGCATTCTCATCGTCTTTTCTACCCTAATGCCTGACTTGTGGCGCACAATCTATAGTAGCAGATTTAAAATCTGGAACAGAGGGAGCTCCCCGGTGAAGTCAGGGGTTTATCAGGCTGAAGGCGAGTTCGAGATCATCACCATAAGACCAAGGTGGTCTCTAATTAACCTGGTATCACCTGGAAGCGAGAAGGCAAAAAGGGAATCGATACTCTATCAATTGAATGGACAATATATCAAACAAGGTTGGCTCTTCGAAGGCGATATCGTGTGGGGTAAGATCTGTGTATTTGCCGTCATCAGGCTCAAGCCTCCCAGCCTGAGTTAACAACCAAGTCTAAGTATACCGGGTGGCGACTGATGTATCCTGCAACAAAGGGGCATTGAGGCACCACCTTTAACCCTGAATCTCGAGCGAAGTCTAGAGCTGTTTTTGCCATTTGGCCGCCGATGCCGTGCCCGGCAATTTCGTCCGGGACACCCGTATGTAAAAAGATGATCTTGTTTCCGACTAATCGGTAGTCGATGACAGCCGTGAAATCGCTTACTTGCGCTTCAAACCGGCTCAATTCAGCGTTATTCTTTACTTCTAATGTTTCAAGATCTATCCTCATAGGTTCATGTTTACCTTATCATAAAGCTTCACGCTTCTTCATATCTCAAAAGTCGGACTCAGTCGGCCATTGTAGCTACCATGATGGCCTTAATTGTATGCATCCGGTTTTCTGCCTGGTCAAAAACGATCGATTGGTTAGACTCGAACACTTCTTCAGTCACCTCCATCCCGTCTAGTCCATATTTGCGGAAAATATCCTCTCCAATGGTAGTCTCTCGATTATGGAAGGCCGGCAGGCAATGCATGAACTTTACTTGCGGGTTGCCTGAAAGTTCCATTGTCTGGACATTCACCTGATATGGTCGTAAATTTTGGATTCGTTCTACCCACACCGATTCCGGCTCGCCCATCGAAACCCAGATGTCAGTATGAATGAAATCCACTTCTTTTACTGCCTCTTCCACGTCTTCCGTCAGGGTTAGGCTGGCACCGGTTTCTTGGGCAATTGAACGGCATTTTTCGACGAGAGTGCTATCTGGCCAATTACTTNNGAATTGCCCATATTGAAGCGAGCGTCCCCTAAAAAACAATAAGAGATATCCGCCAAATTTTTCTGGCTATGTTCATCCATGGTCAACAAATCGGCCAGGATTTGAGTGGGATGAAACTCATCTGTTAGCCCATTCCAGACTGGGACACCTGCATATTGGGCTAGTATCTCGACGGTCTCCTGGGCGAAACCACGATACTCAATCCCATCATAAAGCCGGCCGAGTACCCGAGCCGTATCTTTCATCGATTCTTTGTGCCCAATCTGAGTTCCGCTAGGACCAAGATAAGTGACGTGAGCCCCCTGGTCATAGGCAGCCACTTCAAAAGATGTGCGTGTTCGAGTCGACGTCTTTTCAAAGATAAGGGCGATATTCTTACCTTGTAATCGGGGCTGTTCATAACCGCCGTACTTTGCGGCCTTTAGTTCCTTAGATAGATCCAATAGGAAAGCGATTTCTCCGGATGTAAAGTCAAGCAATTTTACAAAGCTGCGCTGGTGAAGATTCGTTGGCACGGAAAACCTCCAGGTAGAACTCCATATTCAATAAATGCTAATTGTACCAATGAACCTTATTTCGAAACATCTTACCCAGCCATATGAATCAATTCGCCGCATAACAATAACCCCCCTAAACCGTACTATCTACTCATTTGACAGCGTCCCTTCCCATGCTACACTGACGTCGATATGGGCGAACGATTGGGTCTTGCCGGCCGCCAGCCGGGGGCCCTGCTTCTTTCAGTAGTGCGTAATTTGATACAGTATATGAAGCGTTTCCTAGTAGCCGTCGTCAGCCTGATCTATCGCAGCGCCAGAAAAGCACTTGGCGCGGTCGGTCTCTGGTTGGGGTGTCTCCTGAGACGAGCTAGCCGGGCGTTCTGGGCTTTTCTTGGCCGTTGTGGTCTCGCCTTGCGAAATCTATTAACCAACAGTCTATGGAGGCCGTTTCTCTGGTTAACCCGTCCCGTCGTCAAAGCCATCCGGTGGATCACAATGGCTATATGGGCATTCATTGGCCGGTGCGGTCTAGCCTTGAGAACCCTAATCGACACTTTCATTTGGCGGCCTTTATACTTCGTTAGCACGCCATTGCGCTGGTTCTACGGCAAAGTTCTACAACATCCAGTCGATTTCGCCATCTTAAGCTTGCGGACCTTTCTCGAATGGTTTTTGATTGACCTATTGATCCCAATCGCCAAAGCCACGCCTGCTGCTGCGATCATGGCCAAGAATAAATCAGCACAACAATATGTTGCCACCCATGAACGTGCTCAAATTGTTGGCCAACGAGTGAATGAAGCCTTCGAGAGAAGTGGGTTGCCGGCCGTTTTTGAAAACAATTTGCCTAAACCCCGTCTGAACCGGTTCACGACCGCCATCGTAAGCACCGGCCTGATTTTGTTGTTGAGTGTCCTGACTACACAGGGTCCTCAGCCAGAGCAAGTTGTTGCCCTCAATGATAATTCCGCCGGGCCAGCCCTTGCTAAAATCGTACCAAAGATGACCAATACGCCCACGGCTACACCTTCCCCTACGCCCACTTCTACGCCAACCCCGTTGCCGGTGCGGGTCGAGCAGTTTGAAGCCTGGCCCGAGCCAGATCCCTTAGGAAAAGGTGGCAGC
>DOXE01000133.1 GCA_003519205.1 Chloroflexota bacterium | reverse complement strand
TATTTTTTGGTGGATAAGTACAGTATGGCAGTTCAACTGCCGGCAGGATTAAGAATTATGCGGATAAAAGTTGGTGACGAAGTCGAGGTAATTTCAGGTAACGATAAAGGTGTGCGTGGCACGGTGCAACGAATTCTTCAGAAGGAAAACCGGTTGGTTGTATCCGGTATTAACATTGTGAAAAAACACCAGAAACCAAGACAAACTGGTGGTCGTGCGCCTGCCCAAGGCGGCATTATTGAATTTGAGGCGGCCATTGATGCATCCAATGTGATGCTGGTATGCCCTAATACGGATGAGCCAACGAGGATTGGAATTCGCCGAGATGATGAAGGTCGTAGGATTCGGTACTCCATAAAAAGTGGCCAGGATATTGACTAGGCAGTGTATCTGGAGGCTACCCGCGCTTGATCCAGGACCTTGCCGTAATAGAGAAGGGATTTGATATGGTTCAGAAGCCACTACAGGAACAGTATAAAGATGAAATTGTTCCAACGTTAATGAAAGAATTTCGTTATAAGAGCGTAATGCAAGTGCCTGCGTTGCAAAAGATCGTCGTAAATGTTGGAATAGGCGAAGCTCTGGAAAATGCCAAGGCTATTGATTTCGCAATGAACGATATTCAGCTTATCACTGGCCAGAAACCGGTGGTTGCCAAAGCAAAAAAGTCCATCGCCGGTTTTAAGCTGCGTGAAGGACGGCCGATAGGCGTTAAAGTCACGCTTCGCGGAGAGCGCATGTGGAGTTTTTTCACGCGTTTGGTTCACGTCGCCTTGCCCCGAACTCGTGATTTTCAAGGTGTCTCACCAGATTCATTTGATGGAAGAGGCAATTATTCATTGGGTTTAAGTGAACAATTGATTTTTCCCGAGATTGATTACGATGAAATCGACAAAATTCGCGGAATGGAAGTAAGCATTGTCACGACAGCTCAGACTGACGAGGAAGGTCGGGTATTACTTACCCACCTGGGCATGCCTTTCCGGTTGCAGACGGTAGCCGAGGTAGTGTAAGGAGAAAATATGGCCAAGAAGTCCATGGTTGAACGAGAGAATAAACGTAAATACAAAGTCCGGGTTCGCAATAGATGCCAGTTTGTGGACCCCCGGACCGGTAAGGTATGTGGCCGGCCTCGAGGATATATGCGTCGATTTGGGCTGTGTCGGATTCATTTTCGGGAAGAGGCTTTGAAGGGTAATGTGCCTGGTGTCGTTAAGTCGAGCTGGTAAAGGAATATAAACAATGACTATGAGCGATCCAATTTCCGATATGTTGACGCGTATACGCAATGCGACGATGCGTCAAAATGAGTCATTATCCATGCCTCATTCAGGTATGAAAGAGCGCTTGGCTGAAGTCTTGAAACAAGAAGGATATATCGAAGACTACCAAATATTGCCCGATGAGCCTCAACCAGTTTTAAGACTTCGGTTGAAGTATGTGGGTGACCGTCGCCACCGTCAGTCTGTGATAACTGGCCTTAAGCGCGTTAGTACACCCGGTCGTCGTGTATATGTTGGTAAAGATGAAATTCCCTGGGTTCGCAGCGGAATGGGTACTGCCATCATGACAACATCGAGAGGCGTCATCACGGGTCAACAGGCTCGACGGCTCGGTGTTGGTGGCGAGGTTATATGCGAAGTTTGGTAGTTGGAGGTTTGGCATGTCACGCATAGGAATGATGCCAATAGAGTTGCCCAAACGTGTCAATGTTGACATAAAGGGTTCAGATATCACCGTAACTGGCAGCAAGGGTCATCTGACTCAAAGTTTCCGGCCTGAGATAAGCATAAAAGTAGAGGATGGCGTGTTGACCGTCGAGCGACCAAGTGACTCCCGTCAAGACAGGGCCTTTCACGGACTAACGCGCGCGTTGCTTAACAATATGGTGGTCGGCGTTAGCGAAGGTTTCACTCGAAGATTGGAGATTGAAGGAGTCGGTTATCGCGCGGAATTAAGTGGGAAAAATCTGGTTTTAAATGTTGGTTATTCCCATCCAGTGGAGATTGAACCACCACAGAATGTACAATTTGAGGTTGAAAACCGGGGCAAGCTGGTAATTGTTACCGGTATTGATAAACAAGTCGTAGGCGAGATCTCGGCCAAGATTCGCAAAGTGCGACCCCCGGAACCTTACAAGGGAAAGGGTATTCGTTACGAAGGCGAATACGTGCGCCGGAAAGCTGGCAAGGCTGGCAAGGTGTAAGTAATCAAGGAATAGTAGGATGTCAGCGAAGAGTAGAATAGCAAGAAAGCATCGTCATCGGCGGGTCCGCGTCAAGATCTCTGGTACACCTGAGCGACCCCGGCTTAATATTTTTCGTAGCCTCAAGCACATTTATGCTCAGGTAATTGACGATGTTGAGGGTAATACGTTGGTAGCCGCTTCGACCATCGACGGAGAAGTGGCAAACCAGATAGCTGGTAAGACGAAAAGAGAGCAAGCGGCCGTTGTCGGTAAAGTATTAGCTGGCAGGGCTCAAGCTGCCGGAATCGACCAGGTCGTTTTTGATCGCGGTGGTTATTTGTACCACGGCCGGGTGAAAGCACTGGCTGAGGCTGCTCGCGAGGGTGGACTCAAATTCTAGCGGATAATGGAGTAAAAAATGGGTCAAAGACGTCAGTCATTTGGAGAACGCAGCGAATTAGACGAGCGCATCATTGACATTACCCGGGTAGCCAAGGTTGTCAAAGGTGGCCGCCGTTTCGCCTTTCGCGTTGTCGTCGTCGTCGGCGATAACAAAGGGCGAGTTGGTTTTGGCATGGGTAAAGCTCGCTCTGTACCCGATGCAATTCGAAAAGCGCTTGAAGCCGCACGCAAGGACATGGGACCTGTCGCCATGGTTGGCAGTACAATCCCGCACGAGATCGTCGGCCGGCATGGGGCTGCCAAAGTTTTACTAAAGCCAGCCTCACCTGGAACTGGCGTGATCGCCGGAGGTAGTGTCCGGGCGGTTATCGAAGCTGCCGGGTATCGTGACATTCTGGCCAAATCCCTGGGTAGCAACAACGTCCTAAATGTGATCTTAGCTACCATGAATGGGCTGCACAGGTTAAGAAATGTCCGCGAAGTGGCCGCTGCACGAGGAAAGGATGTAGCTGAAGTTACACCTTTCTGGACACGACGCTGATACCATTTTGGAATTTATGGAGAAGTATGAGATGGCAAATAGATTGCGCATCACTTACAAAAAAAGTGTTATCGGCTATGATAAGAGGCAACAGGCCACTATTAAGGCATTAGGGTTGCGCAAACTCAATCAGAGTGTTGAACACGATGACAACGCTGTCATTCGTGGTATGGTGAATAAGGTGAGCCATCTTGTCGTCGTCGAAGAGGTGAAATGAGATGAATTTGCACGATCTGCGGCCCAATCGAGGCAGCACGAAGAAGCGAAAGCGAGTAGGTCGTGGTATTTCGGCTGGCCAGGGAAAAACGGCCGGTCGCGGTACCAAGGGTCAAGGTGCCCGAAGTGGTGGTGGCAAAGGACCCTACTTTGAAGGTGGTCAGCTTCCGCTGGTTCGACGCTTACCGTTCAAACGAGGATTCACCAATATAAACAAGATAGTTTACAAACCCGTAAATGTTGGAAACCTGGCCGATTTCGAAACTGGTACAGAGGTCGATCCAGAATTGTTGGCAGCAGTTGGCTTATTGAAGAAAGCTGGCGATCCTGTGGTAATCCTCGGCGATGGCGATCTAGCAGTTTCATTAAAGGTCAAGGCGCACCGGTTTTCGTCCTCGGCCAAGAAAAAGATTGAAGCGGCTGGTGGCACGATTAGCCTTATTCCCTTGACTAGCGACCAGGTCTAGAAGAGATCCTGGTAACTGATTGGAGAGACCTGAATGATTGAATCAATGCGTGCAGCATTCGCTTTGCCAGACCTTCGCAAGCGTATCCTGTTCACGATCTGGATTCTTGTAATCTATCGTTTGGTGGCCAATATCCCTGTCCCGGGCGTTGACTTGGAGGCCTGGCTGACTTATGTCAATGCGGCCGATAGCGCTACTGGCCTCATCGCGGTGCTGAACCTTTTGTCTGGTGGGGCAGTAAGTACTTTCTCTGTGATGGCCATGGGGGTTTATCCTTATATTACGGCATCGATCATTATCAATCTGCTTACCCCTATCATTCCTCAGTTGGAAGAGTTGGCGGCTGAAGGTGAGTCAGGACGTAATAAGATAAACCGAATCACATATTACTTGACCATTCCATTAGCAATTTTACAGGCTGTTGGCCAGATCAGATTGATCGGTTTCAACGTCCCTGGAGGATTGGAGACGATTCTACCCAATTTCGGACTTGGCTCTGGCGATCTTTTGCCTACTCTCACTACCGTTGCAGCAATGACCGCCGGAACGATGTTTGCGATTTGGCTAGGCGAACAAATTACAGAAGATGGAATCGGACAAGGTATATCATTAATTATTTTCGGTGGTATTGTTTCCCGTATTCCGGCGAATTTACTTGGATTGGTGAATTTGCCCGATCCGACGGCACGGGTCTTCTCATTTATCTCTTTTATCGTGTTGACGGTCCTGACCGTATTGGTAATCGTCGTCGTCCAAGAGGGCCAACGAAGAATACCGGTTCAATATGGCCGGCGCGTACGCGGCCGCAAGGTATATCAAGGACAAAGTACGTATATTCCACTGAAAGTAAATACGGCTGGGATGATTCCAATTATCTTTGCCCAGTCAATTCTCACTTTTCCTGCCTTGATAGCCCAATTCTTTATAGATAATAGCGGCAGTTTTATAGATCAGTCTGCCCAATGGGTGAGCGTCCAGTTGGGTTCTCAATCGACTTTCCTGTATTGGTTCTTTTATTTCATTTTAGTAGTTGGCTTTACGTTCTTTTATACAGATGTCATGGTCCAGCAACAGAAATTGTGGGATACGCTGCAAAAGCAGGGTGGTTTCATACCTGGAATTAGACCAGGTAGAAAAACGCAAGATTATATTATGTCAGTTGTGCGCCGGATTACCTTAGTTGGCGCCATCTTCCTGGGGGTTATTGCTATCCTGCCGGGTATCTTGCAGTTTGT
>DOXE01000181.1 GCA_003519205.1 Chloroflexota bacterium | reverse complement strand
GACCGGCGATGGGGTCAACGACGCCCCGGCCTTGAAGAAAGCCGACATCGGCATCGCCATGGGCCAGACCGGGACGGACGTTTCCAAGGAAGCAGCCGATATGGTGCTGCTGGACGATAACTTCGCCACCATCGTGGCCGCCATAGAAGAAGGGCGGGTGATCTACGATAACATCCGCAAGTTTATCAAGTACATCCTGTCCAGCAACACCGGCGAGATCCTGGTGATGCTGGTCGCCCCGTTTCTGGGCATGCCCTTGCCGCTGTTGCCCTTGCAGATCCTGTGGATAAACCTGGTGACCGACGGCTTNNGGGGCCTGGCAGACGATGGTCTTCACCACCCTGACTCTGGCCCAGATGGGCAACGCCCTGGCCATCCGTTCGGGCCACGACTCCCTGTTTCGAATCGGCCTGTTCTCCAACCCCTCGATGTTGGGGGCGGTGTTGTTGACCTTTCTGCTCCAGCTGGCGGTGATATACTTACCATTTCTACAACGGGCGTTTGAGACGAAACCGCTGTCGGCCACCGAACTGGCCATTAGCCTGCTCATGAGTACAGTTGTCTTCTGGGCCGTGGAATTTGGGAAGTGGTTTAATCGAAATCAAGGCAATTCAACTCCACCATAGTTCTCTTCGCAACCTCATGCAGATCGTCAAATCGGCCGGGCAATTATGAGCTGTTAAGCACACCATTGTTTCCTCTTGCCGGCTGGCCGTCCTGTGGCACAATCGAGCTATGGAGTTCAAGCCAGCCATCAGGCTACAACGGCGGTTGCCATTTATATCCTTGCTCATGCTCGTCCTGGCCGCCGTCTTACTTCCCAGCAAAATTTGGAATACACTGCTGATCGGCATGGGCGGTTTAATCCTGGCTGCTTATTTATGGGCCAGATTGTTGTCAAGGGGGCTACAGGGAAGCCGCCATCTTCGATTTGGCTGGGTTTCAGTTGGCGACCGGCTTGGGGAGCAGTTTGAAATTCGTAATGATGGTGAACTGCCGGCATTGTGGGTTGAGGTGGTGGATGAAAGCAATGTACCCGGCTACCGGGCGGCTGTCGTCCGAAGCGTCGGTTCCCGCACCATTGATCGCTGGCGCCAGTCGGCCGTTTGCCAGCAACGCGGCCAGTTTCGATTAGGCCCCTGGGCCTTACACAGCGCTGACCCCTTTGGCATCTTCAAAGTAATCATCCCTTATCCCGAATCCCAAGAAATCATCATCCATCCTCCCATCCACAGCCAAATCCCGGTCCCATTGCCGGATGGACAGAGCAGCGGCCGGTCCCGGGCCAGGCAGCGCAGTTGGCAGGCCACCATCAACGCAGCCGGCGTTCGCCATTACCAACCTCAGGATCCCTTGCATTGGATCCACTGGCCGACGACAGCTCGTCGCGACTCGTTATTCATTCGCCAATTCGACCTGGATGCAGCTGGCGACGTTTGGATATTGCTCGATTTTCAAACGTCCGTGCAACTCGGCCAGGGCGCCGATAGCACAGAAGAACACATGGTCTTGCTAGCAGCGGCTCTTTCAGCCCAAAGCCTGGAGCGGCACCGGGCGATTGGTTTGGCTACATATGGCCGACAACCACAACTGATCACACCCAGCAGGGGAGAAAGCCAGCGTTGGAAGTTGCTTCGGGCTCTGGCTCTAGCCACGGCCGACGGCCAGGCCGATCTTAGGGTTGCCTTACGAGACCTGGCCCAGGTTGCTCGAAGGCGGAGCGCGGTCATCGTCATTACTCCTAGCGGTGACGATAATTGGCTGCCTGATTTACTGCAATTGGCCCAAAGAGGCATTACTTGTAATGTGGTGTTACTCGACCGGGACAGCTTTCAAGAGGGACCACAACCGGCCACCCTTCGGGTTAAGGGTTTGTGGGACACGGTCCGCCGACATGGTTTTGATTGTTATCTGATCCAGCGAGGTCAGGTTGGCCGGCCCATCCAAGAGGCAGCCCGGCGAGGTTTTTGGGAATTCAAAGTTACGGCTACCGGCAAAGTGATCACGGTGCGTAGCCCATTTGACCAGTGATTGTTGAACATAAACGATGATCCTGAAGGTAATAAGTTGGGCCTGGCGACGATTCCAACCAGCAGAAGGTTGGCTTTCGGTTTTTCTGATCCTGTCCATCACCAGCGTGGTGCTCTTCCAAGTAACCATGGTCAAATGGGTGCCTGAAGGAAGCGTTGTGTGGGCCTCCTTGCTAGGTCTGCTTCTAGCCTTGGTTTTGACCAAGCGGCCGTTGGGCTGGCTATCTGCCTGGTCGATTTTGCTAGCCTATGGTCTGGTGTTTACCACTTTATGGCTGGCCCGCTTATATCCGCCGATGGACACTCTTATTGCCGGTTGGTCGCCGGTGGCCGGGCACATTCGGCAGAATTGGGGGCTTTTCCTCGATCGATTTGGCGGCTGGTTGACCGCCGTATTAGACGGTGGAAGTAGCCGGGAGACCATCGTCTTTGCTTTTGGATTGGGTCTTATCGCCTGGCTGCTGGCTGTTTATGCCGCCTGGAGCACTTTTAGGCAGCGACGTCCTCTGGCTGGGCTTATGGCCATGGGCTTAGCCCTAGCCGTGAACGGTTATTATGGCGACGTCACCCTTGAGCCGGTCGCCCTGTTTATTGGCCTGGCAGCACTCTTGGCGGCCGTGGTGCATTTTGCCGACCTGGAGCGAAGTTGGGGCTCAAAGGGTATCGACTATTCTAATGAGATACGCCTGGACCTTCTGGTTAATAGCGCTGGTATCGCCCTGATTTTGCTTGCTCTGGCCTACCTCGTCCCGACCGTCAACTGGGATACATTGTCCCGGCTCGTTCTCAATCGCCCGGCCGTCCACCAGGCCGAGGAAATGTTCAGCCGGGCCTTTGCCGGCGTTCGGCAACCAGACCTAGAGCAACTGAGGGTTGAGCCAGGCGGCGATGCGGGAACAACTGCCGGCGAGTTGCCACGCAATTACCTGCTTGGCCAACCCCCGGAATTATTAGAGACGGTGGTCATGACGGCCACGGTGGCAGGGGGGTCCCCGGGCATCACTCACTGGCGTGGGATCAGCTACGACATCTATACCGGCCGAGGCTGGGCTCTGTCCGCTGAGAGAGTAGAGACGGTCAGTGCCAACCAGACCCTCTCCATTCCTGCCTATGAAGGTCAGATAGCCCTAGACCAAACCATTGATTGGGCGTTCGGCGATTCGACGACTCGTTATACCTTGGGCTATCCCCTTCAATTTGATCAGGCCGTCTCCGTTTATTGGCGCGGCCAAGATGACATGAGCCGGGTACGTGGAAAGGGCAATCATTACTCAGCCAGATCGAGCATCGCCGTGGCCCCATCCGATCAATTGCGACAGGCCAATTTAGCTGCCGTTCCCCCGGCGATCATGGCCCGCTATACCACCCTACCGGAGTCAATTCCCGAACGGGTCCACGAGCTGGCCCGAGAAGTCGCCGATCCCCAAATCTATTTGTCACCTTATGATCAGGCAAAAGCCTTGGAGCGATTCTTGCGCCAGTATCCATATTCACTCGAGGTGGAGCTGCCACCGGCCGGGGCTGAACCGGTAGATTATTTCCTCTTTGACTTACAGAGCGGCTACTGTGATTATTATGCTTCGGCCATGGTGATCATGGCCCGCGGTTTGGGGCTTCCAGCCCGCCTAGCCGCCGGTTTCCTGGCCCAGCCGGCCGGCGAAGATGGGGTCCAGACCATCCGCCAAATCGACGGTCACTCCTGGGCCGAAATCTATTTTACCGGTTATGGTTGGGTAGAATTTGAGCCTACGGCCACTTTCCCTGTCAGTAGCGCATTTGACAGTAGTCCCATTGAAGCGTCACCTTCCAACGAAAACATCGAAGGTCAATTCTCACCTCCACCAATACCCGAAAAAACGCCTGCCCGCTGGCCAAGGATCCTGCTTTTTGTTCCCCTGGTTCTCATTATCGCTGGCTGGTATTACTGGCGTCGACGAAATCCGCGCCTAACAAAGGAGGATGGCACTATCTGGGCTTACCATCGACTCCTACATAGGGCCAAACAATTGGACCAACCCACCCCACTGAGCCAGACGCCCAGGGAGTTCGAAGCGGCCCTTTTCGGCCGGCTGGAGACGATGGAGGAAGGATCGTTGGCCAGGCACTTGAACTTGGCCAAACTCTTCCCGGATATAAAGCAGGTGACGGCTTCATTTGAGACCCACCAGTATAGCCGTCAAAAACTAGATTCAAGCCCAGCCGTGGACAGTTGGAGACGAATTCGCGGCCGATTGTGGCTTTTAAGTCTCGTGAACAGGCTATCCCAAATGATAGCCAGGACTAAGACAGGGACAGAGACATAAGATTGGGATCAATTTCTTGGCTGACAAGGTCCAAGGCTACCTCAACCAATATTTTTTATCTTCGCAACCCAAGTTGAACCTTTACGGCGCGTTCAACTTTGCGTATGTCACTCACTCCCCCATCACCTGGGCCACCAATCGCCTCTGCCGCGAACGGTTGTCGAAGTCCACATAGATGATCTGTTGCCAGGTGCCCAGCGTGAGCCGGCCGTCCACAAACGGAACCGTGAGCGATGGCCCTAGCAAGGCCGCTCGAACGTGACTATGGCCGTTGCCATCTCCCCAACGAGCATTATGGGCGTAATGGCGTGCCGGGTCAACGATCTCGTCAAACAGGCGCTGCAAGTCGCTAATGCAACCCGATTCATACTCAATGGTCGTCAAAGCGCTGGTGGAAGAGGGACAGAAGATAGTCACCGTCCCATCCCGCAAGCCAGTCTCCCTGACGGCCGAAGACACCGCCTGGGTGATATCGTTTATATCGCCGTTTCCTCTCGTCTGTAACTCAATCGCCTTCGTCGTTACGGTCATTTTCTACTCCTACTGAATAGACCATTGGCCAGTTTTTTTATGAGAGCCAATCTAGTTATCTAAGGGAACCCTGCAAAAAAGGATACAATGGAGCATAATCTTGTCAAGCGTCCAAGTAAACCGTTGGCAAGGCAAACAGTCAACGAATGATGGTATATTGGGAGCAACCCATACCATGCGAAAGATCTTGTTTTGGCAATTGTAGGAGCTTTAATGGATCGTGACATTGTAGATATTCCGGAGGTTTTCCGGCGCGCCTTTGAAGAGGATGATGGCTGGAGCGAAGGAAACGGAGGCGATGGCGATGATGGTGGTGGGGGAAACGGCGGTGGTTCCGGCCGGCCGTGGTGGATCAACCGCTGGCTTTGGCTCGGGATCCTAATCATTGTTTTATTGCTGAGTTTCAACTGGATCATTACCACTTACACCGAATGGCTGTGGTTTAGTGCCCAGGATTTCCAGCGATTCTGGTTGACTCAATGGGGCGTTCGAGTCGCCACATTCTTGATTTTTATCCTATTTGCTGGCGCTGTATTGCTCATCAATTGGCGCCTGGCCTATAAAAATGCTAGACGGCATGGCGGCATAAACAAATTACGCTTATTGAATCTGCCAGGGATCAAAGGCCTGATCACCGGCACAGCACTGTTCGTCAGCTTCATTTTCGCCGCTGCGGGCGCGTCAGGTTGGCAAAAATTCCTCTTATTCTATTATCGCCAGCCTTATGGGGTGGAAGATCCTATTTTTAGTCTCGATCTAGGTTTTTACCTCTTTCAATTACCGCTGTATCGATTCCTTATCGGCTGGCTATTGCCTTTATTCGTGCTCACCCTGCTTGGTACCGCTGGCATTTACCTGGCCGACAATTGGGTAGGTATCCGGAGTGGACGGTGGAAGGTAGTTTTTCCTACTCAAATGCGCCGCCACACCGCCATCTTGGGGGTTTTCGTCTTTATCCTTTGGGCGGTCAGTTATTGGCTGGACATTTATGAGTTGTTATATTCTCCGCGAGGGGTTGCTTTTGGTGCGAGCTATACCGATCTTAATGCAACGCTGCCAGCCTTATATGTACAGTTAGCACTTATAGTCGTGTTGGCCGTGATCGCAGCCATCAATATTTTCCGGCCGGCTGTAAGACCGCTCCTAATTGTCGGTGGGTTATGGCTGATTGCCACCATTGCGGTTGGTAACATCTATCCATCAGTCTTACAGCGTTATGTGGTGGAACCGAACGAACTGTCTCGCGAACTTCCCTACATCGAAAATAATATTAAATTCACTCGTCTGGCCTTTGCCCTGGACGAGGTCGATGCCCGTCCATTTGGCACCGTGACCGAGTTGACCAACCAGGATCTGGTTCAAAACAGGGCCACCTTGCAGAATGTGCGATTATGGGATGACCGGCTTTTACAGCAAACCTATGCCCAACTGCAAGAATTGCGAACTTACTACGAATTCAGCACGATTGATATTGGCCGCTACGAAATTGAGGATGAGATCCGCCAGGTCATGTTAGCCGGCCGGGAACTGAACAAACAAAACCTCAGCGCCCCGACGTGGGTAAACCAGAAGCTGCAGTTCACCCATGGTTATGGCGTGGTCATGAGCCCTGTAGATCAGGTGACGCCAGAGGGACGGCCGGATTTCTTCATTCAGGATCTACCACCCAGAAGCTCAGTGGATATTGAAGTCGATCGTCCAGAGATCTATTTCGGCGAATTGATCAACGACGTCGTCTTCGTTCGCAGCGACTCGGAGGAGTTTGATTACCCAGTAGGCACTACGAATGCGACGAGCAAGTATGCCGGTGATGGTGGTGTCGAACTCAGCAATATCCTTCGCCGCTTAGCCTTCGCCATTCGTTTCGGGGAAACCAACCTTTTGCTCAGTGATGACATCACGCCCGAGACGCGTGTATTGCTCCATCGACAAATTCGGGATCGGGTTAAGCAAATCACGCCCTTCCTGGTTTTCGACAACGATCCTTATCTGATCGTCGCCGATGGTCGTTTAGTATGGATGCTGGACGGCTATACGCTAAGCAGCGACTTCCCCTATTCGACGCCTACCGAACAGGGCTTTAACTATATCCGCAACACTGTGAAAGCGACCGTCGATGCCTATCATGGAACGGTGACATACTATTTAGCCGACCCGGAAGATCCGATTATTCAAGCTTACTCCGCTGCCTTTCCAGGCCTTTTCCGGCCGCTGAACGAGATGCCGGAGTCCCTGCAGGCTCACATTCGTTATCCTAAAGACCTCTTTCGCGTGCAGACGCAACAGTATCTGAAATACCACATGACCGATTCCCAGGTTTTTTACAACCAGGAAGACCTGTGGGCGATCCCTATGGAGGTGTTTGATACTGCCGAACAACCCATCGAGCCCTACTATGTCATCCTCTCCCTACCGGATGAAGAGGACACCGAGTTCCTGCTGATCGAACCCTATACCCCGGCCGGGAAAGACAATATGATCGCCTGGCTGGCCGCCCGCAGCGATGCCCCCAACTATGGTGAACTGGTTGCTTACGAGTTGCCCAAGCAGGAACTGGCTTTCGGCCCCAGCCAGGTAGAAGCCCGAATCGACCAGGACCCAGAGATCTCGGCCCAAATTTCGTTGTGGAATCAACGCGGATCTCGCGTCATTCGTGGCAATCTACTTGTCATTCCCATGGGCAGCAGCTTTTTATATGTTGAGCCGTTATACCTGCTGGCCGAAACCAGCGAATTGCCTGAGCTAAAGCGGGTTATCGTTGCCAGCGGCGATCGNNGAGACCATCGAAGTACAGGTATCGGAACAAGGCCAGGAAGAAGAAGCGGCCGATAGCGGGACAACCGGATTAGAATCCACGGCCGAAACCCCCACATCCGAAGCTCCGGCTGTGGCAGCCTCGATCGAAGCTCTGATCCGTTTGGCCAGCAACCACTTTGAAGCGGCCGAAGAAGCCCAAAGAGCCGGAGACTGGACCACCTATGGGCAGGAACTGGAAGCCCTGCGGGAAGTACTGCAGGAGTTGATGGAAATGNNACCGGCCGAGGCCAGTAACGCCGAATCCATCCAGGGCATCTGGCCAACCATGGCCGGTCTCTGATTGAGCACTCGAGATGCTGCCTCACTTAGAACCTGGACGATGCCGGTTTCCGGCGATACTTCAAAGGGATCACGAACGAAGAAAGATTTCACCCTTGCCTGGAATTCAGGATTGACCGCTGTTAGTCCGTCGATGATGGCCTGGATTTCACCCACTACTTGGGCTTCCGACTCGCCGGGGATCGTCCGGCGCTCAATTTGCAAGCGACAACTAGCAGCATAGGCACTCAATTCACTGCCACCCTGTATCATGGCCGCGTGCAGCGTAGGCGGCCCAACGAGGGGATGATCAGGTCGGGCTCGCAATGCTTGCTCCAATTTGTCCAGTTCACCCAAGAACCGGCCCATGAGCATATTGGCATCCAGGCCCAAATCATACCTGCTGCCATGGGCGGCCCGGCCGGTGGTTTCCACTTCCAACCATATGAAGCCTTTATGGGCCAGGCAGATATCCAGTTCCGTCGGTTCGGTCACAATAGCGCCGTCCACAGGATAATGCCGGATCAGCTCATTCGTGCCCAGGCTGGCATATTCCTCGTCGGCCACGGCCGCAACTACCAAATCACCATCCAGGATGATGCCGGCGTCGATTAATCCTTTGGCCGCAGACATGCACGCCGCCAGGCTACCCTTCATATCATAAGCGCCCCGGCCATATAGCCGGCCGTCCCGAATCGTGGCCGAGAACGGATCGACCATTTCGTCCACGCCAACAGTGTCATAATGGGCGTTCAACATTAGCGATCGGCCGCCACCACGACCACGCCAGATGCCCACGACGCTTGGCCGGCCGGGCTCCGGTTCGTGAACTGATACTTCCAAGCCGAAAGCGGCCATTGAATCGGCCGTATACCCAGCGATTTCTGATTCTCCCGCCCCCCCGGAAACGAGTGTCGGGTTAATCGAATTGATACGCACCAGGCTGGCAAGCGTTTCGGTCAGGTATTGGCGGTCAATAACGATGGACATAAATTCCTCCTTGGCCTGAATCCACTCGACTATAGGTTTATTTTGGTATAGGTCAAGGTTGGCAGACGAAGGATCTGGGGTAACATCCTCATATGTCCCGGCCGACAGCCTCTCAGGTATCTTCCCCCACTCTCTGGCCCTGGTTCCTTGTTGCCTTGGCGGCCTATACAGGCTGGGGCGCCTATCCCGTCTTGGTTCGCTATTTACAAACCGTGAGTCTGCTGCCCAGCATGTCCTTATTGGCCGTTGGCAGTACAGTTGCATTCGTAGGGTTGCTTCTCTTCCTGAGGCCGCATATCGAATGGCGCATCTTTCGCTCGCGGTTGTTGTGGGCCTTCGTCGTCGTCCTCATCGCCCGAGCGATCTCCAACCTCCTTTCTGCCAAATTCACGCTAGCCATCTATGTCCAGTTGATTAATTTGATGACCCCTTTCCTGGTGGTCTTGCTGAGCGCGACTTTGTTAAAGGATCACATCCCTCCATACACCGGCCGGGCGATCCTCATTGCCTTTGTCGGCGCAGTACTTATGATGAGCGGCGATATAAACAAAACGGGTTTATCGGTGAGCCTCACTTCTTCTGATTGGTTGGGCATCGGGCTGGCCCTTTTCAGCAGCTTAACCCTGGCCATCTATTTGATCCTGGTCCGCCGCACCGTCCACCACAACATCACCGGCGATGCTGTCCTTGTCGTTCAATTAGCGGCCATTATAGCGGTGAGCCTGCCGCTAAGCTTCCTGTTAGGCGAAGATTGGAAGCTCTGGCAGGAACTGCAGACCAATGATTGGCTGGTATTCGCCGCNNTTCATTCTGAACCGGCGACAACTCTAAATCTGAGAAATCCGGCCGATTTCTGCCAAATTTTCATCCGGTCCGTCGATGACATTCTACAACCCTTGAAAGAGCTCCCTTCAGCTATCCGTTGCTGGCGCATCATACCCCAAACGTTTAGAATCCACGGGCTGATTCATGCAGCCATACTTTATGGGACTACAAGGAGCGTTGCCATCATGCATCTTTATTTGATCAGACACGGCCAAAGCCATGTGAACCTGGCCGAATGGGATAGCGGGAACACGGACGAAGGGCTGACCGAGCTGGGCCAGAAGCAAGCGGCCGCCCTGGGTGGGTGGTTACCCAGATTTGTTCCTGACGTAGAAGCCATTTACGCCAGCACAATGCGCCGGGCCTTGGAGACGGCCGAATATTTGGCCGAAGCTTACGACATGCCCCTACGTTTTGATGATCGCCTGCGCGAAATAGGCAATAACCGCTGGGACCACAGCGCCTGGCCCAACGACGACCTGCCCCGCGAATATGCCGATTATTGGGCTAGCGAACGGCCGTTCTCCACGGTGACCCCTTTTATAGAGGATGGGGAAAGCTTCATTAACTTCAGGACCCGGGTTGGCTTATTCATCGAGGAGTTAGTGGAACGCCATCGAGAACAGGCCATTGTCGCCGTATGTCATGGTGGGGTTATCGAAGCTTCATTTGACCACATTTTTAACGTCGGCCCCTGGCGCCGCTGCGAGATCTGGAATCACAACACCGGCGTGACTTACTTTGAATACGTCGAACACCCCCGGCGAGAGACCTGGCGCCTGCACTATAATAACCGGACCTGCCACCTCTTGGAGTTAGCCTAGTTTCCGCTGCAATTCACCGCAGAGACACCGAGGACGCAGAGAATTTTAAGATTGAGAAGCAGCTACTTCGGAATTTTTTGGACATTTTCGCAATGAGTACTAATTAACGTCGGATTCGTATTGTATTCGGGGAGATGACTGTAAAGGACTGGGCTAACTCAGTTGCGCGTTCGGAAATAATGGTAGCAACCAGGCTTGCCTTTTCCTGAGATGACAGACCGGCCAGACGAATCAACACGATCCCTGGTGATAGACGTCGTTGCCGAAATATAAGTTCACCGAAATCCTTATCAGTTGTTAGTAAAATAGCTCCCTCTTGATTGGCCAGCTCGAGCACCTCGTTATCAGGCGTACCCGGTACCATCTCGGCCACATACCACACTTGGTGCCCTTCATCACGCAGGCGCTGGACAATCGGGCCATCGACCCCTTCGTCAGCCAAAATTCGCAATTCTATACCTCAGGCGTTGGATATAACACATCGGCTCGTAAGGCTTCTGCCGCAAATGCCAATGCTGCCAAAACAGCCTCGCGTGTCAGCCTGGGATGAGCTTCCAGAAGCTGTTCGATGGTCTCCCCAGCACCAAGTTTTTCAAGTATTAGTTCGACGGTTATCCGCGTGTCAACTACAACTGGTTTCCCCATCATAATTGCTGGATCCGATATAATCAATTGTTGTTGCATACCCTTCTCCTGAGTACAGAGACTGATTCCAAAGGCTAAAAATTTCTTGAACACAACTATTATAGCAAATAGTAACGAAGCGAGTTTAACACTAATAACTTAGCTTCCCATAGCCAGGAATCAACTACTTGTGCACCGGCCGTTGCTGGCTGAGTGACCATCTCCTCGATCGGGCCGTCCGGATAAAAGGCTTTTGGGGGGATTGAATCAATAACCCGGCCGCCAGGTTGTGGGATGCTGCCTTAGCCGCAATTTCCATATTTACTGCTACAATTCCAAACTTATGAAATGGCAAGATATCCTCCCCGTTCTGTTATCCATCCTGGTCATTATCGCCGTGGCCATTTTGCAAAAACAAAGCAAACTGGCCGCAGCCCTCACGGCCACCATGCCCCTGACGGTTCCCCTGGCCCTATGGATCGTCTATTCTTCATCTGATGGCGACCGGGAAGCCATGACCCGATTCAGCCTGGGCATGGTGCTGGGTATAATCCCCACCATCGGATTTCTGGTAGCAGCCTGGTTGGCTTCTCGTGCCGGCCTCAGGCTAGTGCCGACGATATTGCTGGGCTATGGTGTTTGGGCTATTGGCGCAGTGG
>DOXE01000183.1 GCA_003519205.1 Chloroflexota bacterium | reverse complement strand
TGCCTGTTGGCCTAGACGTTTCCGGCAATTATCATCGTCTAAAAAGGTATAGATTCGCTCGGCGAGAGCTTCTGGATCTCTTGAGGGAACGTGAAAGCCGTTCACGCCATCTTGAACCAAAAAGGCAAGCCCTCCAACTTCTGAGGCAATAACGGGTGTCCCCATCGCCATGGCTTCTAAGGCAACCATGCCGAAACTCTCATAATGCGAAGGCATGACTACCATTTCAGCCGCAGCGTAATAATCAGGTAAGATGTCCTGATCCTTGGCACCAAGAAAGGTCACCATATCCATGACGCCTAGATCTCGCCCAATCTCTTGTAATCGAGTCATTTCATCGTCGGGATCCTCGCTCCAAGGATCTCCCCCGATGATCGAAACACATACATTTTCTACAGCAGCAGGTGCCTGCTTGTAAATCAAAGAAATAGCGCGCAACAAAGTGTCAATTCCTTTCAAAGGCTCAATTCGCCCAGCAAACAGAATATTTTTATGCTCTGGTAAGATCCCGATTTGTTGTTTTGCGAATTCTTTTTCTATCGGTTTAAATCGTTGTAAGTCAACTCCAGGGGGAATTGTTACGACTTTGTTGCCATCTACCCCATAGAGCCAGTGAAGTTGGGCATACTCGGCCAGTGTTGCTGCTATTATCTTGTCAGCAACCGTCATTACTTGTAATTCGCCCTCAATGCGCGCTTGAGGCACACGTTCTGTTTCAGAGAGAGCTACCCGATTCTTCATGTGGCCAAGTGTGTGAAACATTTGGATTATTGGCATACCATTCCAGGTACGCCTTAATTCTTCCGCCACCAAACCAGAAAGCCAGTAGTGACTATGGACAAGGTCATAGATTGCATCTTCTTGGGCAGCAAAATCCAATATGCCATCCACAAAATCGTTTAGATAATTTACGATATTGGCCACGGGAATGGGCTTTTCTGGTCCTGCTTTTATGTGAATGACTCGAGCCCCAAATCCTAAGTCGTGTCGAATAGTGGGCTGGCAATCGTCTTCAGAGCGAGTAAAAACGTCCACTTGAATGCCTCGCCGGGCTAACTCTTTACTGAAATCCCGCACATAGACATTCATACCACCTGTTTTTTTCCCGCCCAAGGTCGCTAATGGACAAGTGTGTACGCTAAGCATGGCAACCCTATCGATTGGTTTGCCTGGCAACAGGCAGATGTTTGACAAATGTTCTTCAAGGCGCATATGATTAAAAAAAATTTTATTAATTCGTATAGTAATTAATTAACTAGCAAATCACANNTCGGTTTGACGATAGACGACGTCATTACTTATTTGTACTACTTCCCCTAACTCAATGAGGGCGGTAAAGACGTCTTCTCCAACTGTTTTTTGAGCGTCTTTTACACTAGGCGAATTGATTCTATTTTCAGAAAACCAACCCAGTAGTTGGTCGATTGCTTTTTGTTGGTCTGATGTGAATGAAACTTCGTGTTGGTAAAGTTTGATAGTCCTACCAGTTACGCTTATCTGGCCACCGGCCGATAAACCTTCTAGAAGAACATTAAACAAGGTTGTCGGTATATCTAAACGACTGCGTAATTCTTCTCTTGGTATGCCAAGTCGGAGTGGGTACTCTTTATGAAAATCACCAATGAGCGAGACCATTCTATTTTGCAGATTGATCCAACCGGTGGATGTCATCGCATACCCGCCCACAACGACAGCCTTATCCTGGTCCAACAATCGTTGCCAGGTATCTTTGGCCTCACCGACTTCTAAGCCTGATTTTGAGATGAGTGATTGAGGCAATATTGGTTCTAGTCGGACCAATACTTGTTCTAGAACATCGAGTGGTGAGCCTTCGGCCATTGTCTCAAAATGGCTAATGACGTCTTGCCGAAATCGTTTGTGACGCCGGCCGGGGTGGGGATCCAATATCTTTCCGCCACCGATAGTTGTGGGAGGAGATGGCCGTCGCAATATATAATGGTCTCCGTGGGCTATGGCGATTGGTTCGCGTAAGGCAAGCTGTAACCATCCCGTAGCACCAGGATCAATTTGTCGATCTCCGATGACACGAGTTCGTGCTATGACTTCGGCCGATCCGGTAAATAACTTCACCTCTTCATTATGTTTTAGTGGAGCACTAGAGTTGATCAGGTGTCGATAGTTAACATCACAAAGGATGGTGCCCTTGAACATACCCGGTCGAGCCAACACATGTCCTCGCTTAATCATTTCCCTGTTTATCCCAGACAGATTAACTGCCACTCGACTACCCGGTTCTGCTGTTTGCCGACTCGTCTGGTGAGTTTGCAATCCACGGATTCTACCTTGTACCGAAATTGGCTGGATCTCAACTGTATCTCCGACCTCGATTCGGCCACCGATTAACGTACCGGTGACTACGGTTCCAAAACCAGATAGGGTGAAAACGCGATCGATGGGCAAGCGAGGGCGCATGTTATTAGGCCGCGATTCAATGTGGTTGAGTTGCTCATAAATTTGCGATTTTATTTCACTTATACCATGCTCGGTAACGGCCGAAACGGGAATAATTGGTGCTTCTTGTAACACGGTGCCTTGAAGTGTTTCGCTGACATCAAGGATAACAAGCTCCAACCAGTCAGGATCGTCAATAAGGTCTACTTTTGTTAAGGCTACAACACCACCCATGACCTGTAACAAGTCTAGAATTGCTAAATGTTCCTTTGTTTGTGGCATAACGCCTTCATCGGCGGCGATGACCAACAATGCCAGATCAATTCCACCAACTCCCGCCAGCATGTTTTCGATAAAATCCCGGTGCCCAGGAACGTCGACGATGCCAATCTCCTCGCCATGTTCGCCTGCCATCCAGGCAAAGCCCAAGTCGATGGTCATTTCGCGTTCTTTTTCTTCTTTAAGGCGATCGGGATCAATACCAGTAAGTGCCTCGACAAGTGTCGATTTTCCGTGATCGACATGACCCGCCGTTCCGATGACATGCATTACTCCTCCCGAACAGATACCAGGTCGGGTTGGCGACGGCTATTTGGATTAAGGGTTTTTGCTTTCTCAACCTCCTCCAGCCAGATCCGCGGCCATTTTTTCATTGCCTCTCCTTGTGCATTCTGTACCCGCCACAAGGTATCCTTATCTTGTTTGATGCCCTCAATTAATTCATCTAACTCCAATAATCTTTCTTGTAATTGTTTTTCGCGTCGATTTGATCCGGCCCAGAGCTGTTCTTGCTCCACTACGTAATTTGTCCAGCGTTTTTCGTTTTCTTTGGCGAATTTATCCCACCTAGAACGCATTTGGTTTGCCTCGATCCTGGCTAACTCGGCCGCCTCACGTTGTTGCTTTTCCACGCGTTGTTGCCATTCAGCGATAGCCTCTAACGTTGTTTTGGCCTCTTTATATTGGTTGGAGTATTTGACCCATTCATCGGCATATTTTTCCATACTTGCCATAATATTTTCAATTACGCTTTCCCATTCGGTGATACGTTTATTCCGTTGCTGTTCACCAACGAGAACTTGATTACTCCATTGATTGATCTGATGTTGAACTTCACTGATACCATCGTCCACCTCTTGGGTAGTAACCTGAACTTTGGATAGGCTATGGTTTGTGATGTCGAGCCTGGTCTCGATCGATTCCAATTTCTTTACATGTTCATGTATTGAGGCCTGCATCTCGGCAATCGTTGAGGCGTTCGATCTTTCTGATTCTTCGATGAATTTGAGGTCCTGTTTCCAAGTTTCAATCTCATTTTTGATGGGGGGGATCTGATTTTGGAGGATACTCGTCATTTTCGCTATTCGCTCATCTTCACTTTCGCGAAGTTTGAGTTCGTTTTCCATGCGACTGATCGGAGTAAGCTCTTTACGAATGTCAGCGATATCTCTTTGTTGAACCTCATGTTCGATGCGACGAAGCTTATCTAACTCTTGATACCCTTCTATCCGGCGTTGATCGTATTGCTCGATCATTTTGACCAGTTCATCCTTGAAAAGTTCAAGTTGACTATCAAGGTTGGACACTCGACCTAATTGGAGGGTCATTTTGGTCAACTTTGACTCAACATCTTTGATATGCTTTTCGCGATTTTCAAGTTCTCTTTCCCACGCTGTCAGGCGTTGTTCAAGCTGTACCATTCGCCGACCGTTCTTTAACCGCTCTTCATCCATCCAATCTAGTCGATTGCGAAGTTGTTCTAATTGATCCTGCTCTTGAGTACGCGTTTTTGCCATAGCATTCTCTCCTGACTCTGTTCGAAATAACTAAGATCTACGAGTCTTTCTTTTATTATGGTTAATTCATATTAATCCTAAATTATCGCATTATAGCTTGCTCATCCTCATGGTGCGAGCGGCGAATGACATTTCACAGCTGTCATTAGACGGCTTATAATCCCATCATGAGAATTGGTGTCGATACCCGGCTGCTTTACTATGAAAGAGGCGGAATTAGCCAATACATTTCGCAGTTGATAAGCGCACTGGGTGAAATAGATCAAGAGAATCAATACCATTTATTTTCTAGCCGGAAAATAAAGGAGGATTATCGGCCGAATGGATCCTCGAATTTCTACCAACATCCGGTGTGGACGCCCAGTCATAATCGTTTCGAAAGATGGGCATTTGCTATTGAAGTTGCACCCTATCACCTTGACGTANNAAAGCAGATTTGATTGAGCTGATGCAATTATCTCCAGATAAGATAACGACCATTCATCTGGCCGCGAAATCAGTGTTTACTCAAGTCCAATCGCAAACTGCAATCAATGCAACACTGGAAAAATACAACTTACCTAATGGTTTCATTTTATTTGTCGGCACATTGTCCCCAAGAAAGAATGCCCGTACCCTGATTCACGCTTATTATCATATGCTGCACGAGTCTAGAATTGATGTTCCTCTTGTACTCATCGGCAGCAAAGGTTGGCAATATGAAGAACTGGCCTCAACCATTAAGGAGTTGAAATTATCAAAATATATTCAGGTTCTTAATAACATTTATGATGAAGATTTGGCTCGGTTATACAGCGCGGCCGGTGTTTTTGCATTACCTTCATATTACGAAGGTTTTGGGCTTCCGCCCTTAGAGGCGATGCATTGTGGTTGTCCGGTTGTCGTGAGTGACCGGGGGTCGTTGCCTGAAGTTGTGGGCGATGCCGGGATAATTCTAGATCCCGATGATGTGGAGCAGTGGGCTGAAACATTGGTTTTAGTGCTTACGAACCAGGAAGTTCGAAAAAGCCTGGTATCAGCTGGCAGTACCCAGGCGAAGAAGTTTTCATGGCAAAAAACTGCTAAAGCAACGCTAAAATTGTACAATCTTGTTACTAATTTCGTATAGATATTAAATATAACCCAACACAACCAAACACAAAAAGATCAACACTTACAGATTCAGGTGAACCCTTGAAGATCCTGCTGCTTACGCCACAGTTCCCTTATCCTCCCGAACAGGGCACCAGCCTGCGAAATTATTTCATTCTTCGAGGGCTGAAATTGGATCATGAAGTTTGTTTACTTTCTAACATAGAGTTAAATACCGAAAGTCAAACCTTAGCGGAACTCCCTGATATCTCACTTATCGGCACGGTTCCTATTCCAAGAAGATCGAACAAGCGGCGATTCGCGCAAATTATCACGAGTAAACAAGCTGATATGGCCTTGAGGCTGCGAAATGACGAGTTTGAAGCTTTATTGGTGCATGAGCTTGTTGCAGCTTCGAAATTTACTGGCAATAGTAAGCCTTATGATATCGTTCAAATTGAGGGAATTGAGCTAGCTCACCTCATTCCAACCATCCGGCAATTCAGCCCACAAAGCAAAATCGTTTACGATGCACACAATGCCGAAACTAATTTACAAAGGCGTGCCTTACTGGCTGATACTTCGCGCCTAAGCCGTTGGCCGGCAGCAGCCTATTCCTGGATACAAGTGCGTCGATTACATACTTATGAGACTTGGGTCTGTCAGAAGGCTGATTGGATAACCGTGGTCAGTGATGAGGATTTACATCATCTTCGTGAACTGGTCCCTGGTCTTCAAGCTACAGTAATACCTAACTGCATTAACGTGGAGGATTACCAACAAGATACGAACGGAAGCGACAACGGAATCGCCAAGGAGTTCGATTTACTCTTCACCGGAAAAATGGACTATCGACCTAACATCGATGCGGTACTTTGGTTTGCTCAAAAAGTTTGGCCCATAATCCACCAAGCCCGTCCAAAAACAACCTGGGCTATCGTTGGCCAGAAACCACACAATCGAATCAAGCATTTATCTAAGTTTGAAGGAATTAAGATTACCGGCTGGGTTCAGAAAATCCCGCCTTATATGAAAGGATCGAAAGTCTATATCATGCCGTTCCGGGTAGGCAGTGGAACCAGGTTCAAGCTGATCGAAGCAATGGCAGCCAGCAAGGCGGTGGTTAGTACATCCTTGGGGTGTGAGGGTTTTCCATTGGTTGATGGACAAGATCTGCTGATTGAAGACGAGCCACAGGGGTTTGCCCAAGCTGTTGTTCGTTTGCTTGATCAACCGGAAGAAAGATCTCGTCTTGGGCAGGCCGCCCAGCGACTGGCGGCCGATTATGATTGGCGAGTTGTAATACCTAAATTTAACGATGTCTATCAAGCGTTGCTCAATCTAAATGTTCAGGAAGAGTGATGCCTAATTCGGCCGAATGAAATCAGTGATTGATAGAAATGATCGGTTGTTTAGGGCATTGGCTTATTCGATTACTGCCATCACTTGTTACGAGAACTAAATCCTCTATTCGAATTCCCCCCCAATCCGGCAGATAGATGCCTGGTTCCACTGTGACGACCATACCTGATCCTAAGGGATTTCCGTCGAATAATTGTGACAAACGAGGGTTTTCGTGAACTTCTAGCCCAAGCCCGTGACCCAATGAATGGCCAAAAGCTTTTCCATAACCAGCAGAATCGATTATATCTCGTGCTATTTTGTCAATTTCCTTGCCAGTTTTTCCTGGTTTAATATTTTTTATTGCCGCTTCTTGCGCGTCCAAGACTATATTATAGATCTCTAGGAACGTTGAGTTTGGTTCGTTTCCGAGAAAAAACGTTCGGGTAAGATCGCTACAATAGCCATTTAACTTTGCTCCCATATCGACAATGATTGTATCCCCCAATCTCAGTTGC
>DOXE01000518.1 GCA_003519205.1 Chloroflexota bacterium | reverse complement strand
CACGATCTCTTCCCGCAGCATCTGTAGCAAAGTCATATGCGAGGGAACAACGACTGCCTCAGCCTCACCGTTAAGGGTAAAGATAATGTTGTGATAGGCCATACTAATCTCCAATTTTCTGCCAGACATCTATTACCGCTTGCCGCGTCAGGTTACGCACCATCATCTTTCGATAGCGGGCGCTGCCGCGAGTGTCGCTGATGGGTGTGACGGCGTCCATTGCCGCCTGAGCAGCCGCGGCGATTATGTTCTCGTCGATACTGTTTTCTGCCAAAATCGTTTCGGCAGCTACGGGGCGGAGTGGAATGGGAGCCACCGACGCCAGTGCTAACCGGAAGCGATAGCCAGATGTTGCTGTCGCGTCAGGATACCCGAGCGCTGTCACACCGACAATCGCCAGGTCACCCAACGCATTGCGTCCCAGCTTGATGTAGCACCCGGTCCACGGCTGCGGCGGAAGCGGAAATGAAATTGCGGTCACAATGTCGCCCGGCTGCAATACCGTCTTGCCAGGTCCGAGAAAAAAGTTGTCGAGCGACTCGGTTCGCGTGCCGTCGACACTGTGGATGTGCAACAGTCCTTGCAGCACAATGCAAGCACCGGTCGTATCACCCGCCGGTGAGCCGTTGCAGATATTGCCCACAATCGTCGCCCGGGAACGCAATTGATAGCTGGCAACGGTGCCTGCTGCCTGTGCCAGCAGCGGATAGTGAGCGTTGACCTCGGGCGAGGCGATGACGCGATTCATATTGACCGCCGCGCCCATTGTCAAGCCGATTTCTGGATCGAAAGCGATCGTGTTCATACCATCCAGATGTTTGACGTCAACCAAATGTTTTTCACGCCAAAATCCATCGCGCATGCGCACGAAGGTATCGGTACCGCCCATGAATGGGCGTGCTGTGTCACCATGCGCCATCAGAAATTGGCTGGCCTCACGCAACGAGGCCGGTTTTATGTAATCAAAAGCCGGTAAACCTGGTGTGGGATTATGCATCCAAACCTCCGCTTCCTTTAGCTTCTTCTACTAATTCCCAGAGACGATTGGGGCTTAGAGGAATCTCGCGGATCTCTAGCCCTTCGATTTGCAGCGCATTTTCAAGGGCTTGTACAAAGAGTGCCCCGGTGGGAATGGCGCCCGCCTCGCCGGCGCCCTTAATACCAAGTGGATTAAGGGGCGAAGGCGTTTCCCTATGCCCAACTTCGATAGGCGGAACATCCAACGATGTGGGCAACAGGTAATCCATAAATGTGCCACTCAGCAATTGTCCATTGTCGTCATAGACGATTTTCTCGTAAAAAGCATTGCCAATTCCTTGGGCAACACCACCATGAATCTGGCCATCGACGATCAAGGGGTTGATGACCCGACCTGCATCGTGAACGACGACATACTTTTGCACGTCGACGGACATCGTCTCAGGATCGACCTCAAGGATGATCGCGTGGGCGCCACTGGCCGTTCCTCCCGTCTTTGGTCCAAAATAATTGGTGGATTCCAAACCGGGTTGCGTGCCGGGCTCGACGGCACCACGCAGCGGATTGGCTTTGGCGGCAAGTTCGCCAAGAGGCATCGCTTGTTGGGGAACGCCTTTCACCCGGACCTCGCCGTTTACCAGTTCCAGGTCTTCCTCGGCCACCTCAAATTGGTCACTGGCCAACTTGAGGATCTTTTTCCTTACATCCTTTGCCGCTTCATTGACCGCATTCCCGGCTACCGTAGCCCCTCGGCTGGCAAAAGTGCCAGTTCCCCAGTGAAACAGATCTGTGTCGCCTGTCGTTACATCAATATCTGTCACCGGAACACCGAGATGTTCGGCTACAATCTGGGCGAAGCTGGTGTAATGGCCTTGCCCTTGTGTGCCTATACCGGTGGCGACGCTAACCTTGCCGGTCGATTCGACTTGCACCCGCGCGCCTTCGTAAGGGCCGATGCCCGTCCCTTCAATATAGACTACGACGCCGATCCCTACATGACGCCCTTCCGCGCGCAATTTTGGCTGAATTTCGGAGACGAATTTGTCGTACTCGATCATCCTTATCGCCTTATCCAGCAAGGGTAAATAGTTACCGCTATCGTAAACCAGGGGAGCAAAATCCTGGTAGATAATTTGGTTGTCGTAAGGAAAAGCGTCAGGGGGTATGAAGTTGCGCTTGCGGATCTCGAATTTGTCTATGCCCAATTCTTTCGCGGCGATATCCAGCATGCGTTCCATCACAAAAACGGCTTGTTGACGACCGGCCCCTCGATAAGGCATCACGATCATCTTGTTGGTGAAGAGCGCCTTGAAGTCGCTGTAATAAACCGGGATCCGGTAAGGGCCGAGCAATGTGCATTGGGTATTAATGGGTACGGTCAAGCCATAGGGGTTATAGGCGCCGTCTTCGTGTAAAAATTCGTCACAAACGCCAAGAATGAGGCCCTCCTTGGTGAAGGCGATTTCAACATCGTGTATCTGACCTCGCTCGTGAGTGGTGGCCAGAAAATTTTCACTCCGGTCTTCGATCCATTTAACCGGCCGATCTAGTTGTTTGGCCAGCCATGGTATGAGCATTTCTTCCGGATAAAACATCAAAATCTTTGGGCCAAAGCCGCCGCCAATGAAGGGAGCGATGACTCGAACTTGACTCTCGGCCAGGTTTAGCATCGAGGCCAGTCCATTGCGGATTGGAATGGGCGCCTGGGTCGTATCCCAAACTGTCAGGCGCTGGGTGCGCGAATCCCAGTCAGCGACTATGCCCCGATTTTCCATCGCCGCCGCCACGCCATGCTCATATAAGAAACGACGCTTGATGACATGATCGGCTTTGGCTTTGACACCATCATAAGACTCTTTATTTTCGGGAACCCTTTCCTGGATGCAGTGGGCGGCGATGTTAGAGCCCACATCTTCGTGTACCAGAGGAGAGTCAGGTTCCAGGGCCTTCTCCAAATCAGTCACAACGGGCAAAGGGTCATAATCGACGTTCACGTAATCCAGGGCATCTTCCGCAATATAGCGATTTTCGGCCACGACGACGGCTACGGGCTCGCCTACATAACGAACCGTGTCTTTAGGCAGGATGGGATGTGTGCGTTCATGAAAGACCAGCCGTTCAACGGGCGGGGGCGAAACGTTAAGCGGCCCTTTTCGCCAATAGTCTCCCAAATCTTCGGCCGTGTAGATGGCGATGACCCCATCCTGCTCCAACGCCCACGATTTGTCGATACCGGTGATACGGGCATGAGCATATGGGCTACGGACAAAGGCCGCGTGGGCCATATTAGGCAACTTAACGTCGTCGACGAATAAAGCCTGGCCTGTCAGCAGTCGGGGATCTTCATTCCGTTTAATGCGCTCGCCAAAGAATCGAGTAGCCATCGAAAGCCTCCTATTTAAACACTAACGCTGGCTTGCAGAAATAGGGATTCTATTATGCTATCATCGAATCCAATTCACAAGTTAATACTGGTCTTTCGATAGTAAATTCA
>DOXE01000292.1 GCA_003519205.1 Chloroflexota bacterium | reverse complement strand
GCAGTAACCGATGCCATCCAGTATTTCATTGGCAATGATCACTCCTACCCGAACGCCGAAAATCGTTATCTAGCTGCCACGGCCGCCCATATCACTCACATGCTCCGAGATATGTCAGACGACTTAGCTGAAGGGTTCGTCAACATACCCCAGGAATGGCTGGAGGCGCATAACATCAGCATGGATACAAACGATATCGGGCCGGAGGCTGTGAAAAATCCTCCATTCCGTGCCTGGGTGCAAAGCCAGGTGGAACAGGCGCGGGAGTATTTTGGCGAGGGCAAACACTATTTGGATGAACTAGATGTTTTACGCTGCAAGATCGCTGGCTATTGGTACTGTGCCCGATTTGAGTGCGTGCTGGATGCCATAGAAAGAGATGGTTACGTTCTGCGCACACAATACGACGTGCGGCACAAAAGTTTCACCTGGTTCAAAATGGGCTGGCTAGCTGTATCCCTCACCCTCCGGCACTTCATTCGTCGAGGCCGGCATAGCTCTTGGGACGCTACCAGTCGTTCGGGCTTCGAGACAACGGTCACCGGGCATTAGAGAAGCACGATCATGACAAGGAGAGATAAGTGGTAGACGATAAAGACGATGCTGCTGGAAAGGCGGCCGATATGGATAACGTCATCAAGGCGCTATCAGTCACGTATCCCTTGAGGGAACCAGTCATTCTTTCGGCGATCCAGGCGTTTCAACCCCCACCGGGGAGTCGAGGTCTAGACGCAGGCTGTGGCATCGGCCATCAAGCCATGCTGCTGGCCGAGGTAGTGGGACCGGCCGGTCACGTCACCGGCCTGGATTTATCCACCGAGATTCTAGTTTACGCCAGAAAATTGGTGGAACAATCTGGATTATCGGAAAGAATTGCCTTCAAAGAAGGAAATGTGAACGAACTGCCTTTCGACGACGNNGGAACTTGCACGGGTGGTAAGGCCTGGCGGTCGGGTGGCTATCCTGGCCTGGTCCTCCGAGAAACTCTTGCCTGGTTACCCCCTTTTAGAGTCCCACCTCAGTGCAACCACGATGGGGATTGCCCCTTTTACGAAGGGGATGAAACCTGAGTCGCACTTCTTGCGGGCACTCGGTTGGTTCCGCGAAGCTGGCTTAGAGGNNCCCAGGAAGACTGGACAGAGTATCGACGTCTTTGCTTGCCTGAATCACCCGACTATATTCTGAATCAACCTGATTACTACGCCTTTTTTACCTATTCGATGTTCAGCGGCATGGTTCAAAAATGAAAATATTAATCATCTCCGCCAATACGTTGCCGGCATCACCGGCCGGGCCGGCCTATATGGCCGGGGCTGCTCTCCGCGGGGGGCATACGGTCGAGGTTTTCGAAACGCTCTTTTCCACTGACGTAGTGAATGATATCGATGAGCATGTCCGGCAATTCAATCCGGATGTAATCGGCATCTCTATTCGACTGGTGAACGGATACGTTGTCGA
The DNA here is from genome assembly GCA_003519205.1 of Chloroflexota bacterium. GTDB lineage: Bacteria > Chloroflexota > Anaerolineae > Promineifilales > Promineifilaceae > UBA11865. The sequence goes on along the minus strand of DOXE01000292.1, from coordinate 1,315 downwards.
TGAATTAGCAAAAGATTTCGAATTGGGCATTAGACCGTTTGATGCCCGGCCGATGGTTAAGGGCATGGTGGATCGTATCAAACAGCGTTCCGATGCCCAGATAGTGCTGGGCGGGCCGGGTTTCAACTATTTTGGCCAAAACTGGCTCGAGTACCTTGATCTTGATTATGGGCTGAGAGGAGAGGCGGACCACGCTTTCCCATTGTTTCTGGAAAGGTTGGAAGAGGGTGCTGACATCAACAGCGTGCCGGGTTGTATTTACCGCCAGAATGGACGGATCCACAAAATTCCGCGCGATCTGGTAGCAGATTTGGACTCAACCGCATTTCCTGCTTATGAGTTGTTCAACTTAGCCCGCTATCGTGAATATGGTATCTCCCCAGCTATAACCTCAAAGCGGGGATGTGCGTTTGGCTGCACGTTTTGTCCTTATAGCTCGCTAGAAGGTACACGTTACCGCCTTAAATCGCCTGGACGAGTGGTGGACGAAATTGAGCAGGTTCTTCGCGTTGGCGATTCGCCGATGATCATATTCTGCGAAAATAGTTTCAACGTTCCAAAGAGCCACGCCGAAGCCATTTGCCACGAAATCCTGGCCCGTAAACTAAGTGTTTGCTGGGGCACCGGAGCTTTGAAACCCCTGAAGATTACTGATGAGTTTATACAGTTGATGCGTGCTGCGGGTTGTGACTATATCAATATCGCTATCGAAAGCGCGTCATCTACTATGCTCAAGGGTATGAACCGCCGCTACAAGGTGGATGATGTCCGTGAAGCTTTGAATTGCTTCGCCCGGTCGGATATACCCTACGGCATTTCGCTCATGTTTGGCTGTCCGGGCGAAACCCCTGAGACTATCGCCGACACGCTTGAGGTGATAGATAGCTTTCCCCTCCCGCCGGATGGTGTTTGGGTCACGATTGGCATATGCCTCTGGACCGAACGTCAAGCGGTGGTAGAAGACGCACGCCAGGCAGGACAGCTAGTTGATGATGAGGTGGCCTATGAAGAAATTTGCCGTATTACAGCTTTCCGGTTGCTCTGGCTGCGAGATAGCACTGCTCAACGCCGAGGAGTGGATCGATCAATACGACCTGGCTTACATGAATCTGGTCATGTCGTCCCACGAGGTGCCGGAGGTGGAGGTGCTTTTAGTGACCGGTGGCGTGCGCACTGAGGAAGATCTCTATCGCTTGCGCCGGGCTGTCAGGAAAGCCGACGAGGTGATTGCCGTTGGCACCTGCGCCATCTCGGGCGGAGTGGCCAATCTGGGCAACCGCTCTGCGGTACGGGAGGAATTTTTCGCTCATGAGGA
>DOXE01000215.1 GCA_003519205.1 Chloroflexota bacterium | reverse complement strand
CGTCATTACCTGGAAGCGGACGTGCGTATTCTGACTGGTTTTATCGAACCCCACTTCTTTGCCGGGTTCAGCGGCGGTCCCAAGGCGATCTTGCCATCTCTAGCCGGTGCTGAAAGTGTTTTCACCAATCATGGGTTGCAGATGATCGCCCATCCTGAGGCTACCTGGGGGATCACGGCCGGGAATCCAATTTGGGAGGAGATGCGAGAGGTTGCCTTGCGCACCCAGCCGACCTTTCTTTTGAATGTTACGCTCAATGTCGATCGCCAGATCACCGGGGTTTTTGCCGGGGATATGTCAGCCGCCCACGCCCAGGGATGTGCCTTTGTCAAAAAGCAGGCTATGGTGGGCGTTAATGCACCTTATGATATTGTGTTAACCACCAATAGCGGCTACCCGTTGGATCAGAACCTGTACCAGTCGGTGAAGGGCATGAGCGCCGCCAGCCAGATCGTTCGCCAGGGCGGAGCCATCATCATCGCTACCGCCTGTGAAGATGGCCTGCCCGATCACGGCCGCTATGCGGATTTACTAGCTGAAGCGGGTTCACCTCGAGGGATCCTGGACATGATCTCTGCACCCGGCTATCATGTTCAAGACCAGTGGCAAGTACAGATTCAAGCCCAAATTCAATTAAAATCTGATGTTTTTGTCTACAGTGAAAACTTAACCCAGAGACAAATTGAAAAGGCGTTATTTAAACCATGCTTTGATATAGAAGAGACCCTGGCCCAACTCATAGATAAATACGGACCGGCGGCTCGAATCTGTGTCATGCCTGAGGGCCCGCAAACCATACCCTATCTTCAGAATTAGTTAGATCCGTTGTCGTTGGACACCACCGGACCTTTCATCGAGATATGACCGACAACGAGACACTTCTATTAGTAATTGCCGCAATTGTCACCTTTTTAATTGGCTTATCCAAGGGTGGATTGGGCGGGGCCGCAGGCGCTTTGGCTACACCTATGATGGCCCTGGTGTTGCCGGCCGATAAAGTGATCGGGCTGATATTGCCCATCTTAATGGTGGCCGACATCTTCGCCGTGGCTCTCCATTGGGGCAAGTGGAATGCGAAACTGATCCTGTTGTTGTTGCCCGGTGCTATCGTGGGTGTCACGATCGGCACTTTTTTCATCACCAATGCCCCAACAGAAACTTTGCGAACGCTATTAGGTGTTATCGTATTGATCTTCGCCCTATACAAGGTCTTCGAAAAACGGATCCTGGGTTGGATAGTTTATAAGAGCCGCAACTGGCATGGTGTAGCGGCTGGCACGATAACGGGCTTTTCCTCGGCACTGGCTCACACAGGCGGACCGCCGGTCAGTATCTATTTGTTGATGCAAAAGGTAACTCCGGCTGTATTTATCGCCACGTCAGCCCTCTTTTTCTTTCTATTGAATTGGATCAAGGTCCCTTATTACTTTTATGCCCAGCTCTTCGATTTCCAACAGTTACGCCAAATCGCCTGGCTATTATGGCTTGTACCGCTTGGTGTGTGGGTTGGCCGCTGGGTTGCCTATCGCATTAACCGGGAAACTTTCGAAAATATCATCGTCGCATTATTGATCGTAAACGCCTTGTTATTGATATTTCTGTAATGCCTGATCTCATTGGAAACCAGTTATCAAATCATGATAGAATAAGAAGGAAGCCAGATGGCAAAAAAACGAGCCCGGTCCCAACCTGTTCGCGTTACTATGATCGGCTGCGGCATCATGGCCGGCTACCATTTGCAGGTCATGCTGCCCCAATTTAAAGATACGCTCGTGCCGGTTGTTTGCGAACCATCAGACGAACAATACCAAGCGACAGCCAAGATCTTCACCGAAGCCGGCCGGGACGTACCACCTAACGAACCGAACCTGGATCGACTCTTAGACAGGTACGCGGATCAACTCGATGTAGCCTTTATCATCACCCCTCATATTTTTCACCACGACCAGACCAAAGCCTGTTTAGAAGCGGGATTAGATGTCCTCTTGGAAAAACCCATGGTCATGACAGTCGAAGAGGCCAGGAGCCTGATAGATATCCGGGATAGAACCGGCCGCCTCCTGGTGGTGGCTTTCAATGGTGGGTTATCCCCAGAAATACGCACTGCCGCTGAGATGATACGATCGGGCCAGGTGGGGAAGCTTCAAAGCATCAGCACCACGGTCTGGCAGGATTGGCGCGAACTTACGGCTAATACTTGGCGGCAAGTTCCCGAGATGTCCGGGGGTGGTTTCTTATTTGATACGGGAGCCCACATGATGAACACGGTGACCGCCTTAGCCGGTGAGGAGTTCAAGCAGGTAGCGGCCTGGTTGGACAAGCGCGGTGCTTCGGTCGATATCATCGGCGCCGTGATGGGCCGGTTGACCTCCGGTGCGCTGGTCACCATGCATGGGTCAGGTGAGACGGTGCCATCGTGTGATTCCGAGGTCCTGGTTTTTTGCAGCGAGGCCATCATCCGGACAGGCGTGTGGGGCAGACATTTGGAGATGATGGGCCGCGGCGCAAAGACCTTTGAACCGGTAAAAGTATCCCCTTCTTCCGGTGCCTGGCAACAGTTTTTAGCTGTTCGCCGGGGTGATTTAACCAATCCCTGCCCCCCAGAAGTGGGACTTCGTATGGCGAGGCTCTGGGATGCGATCAGAGCCTCATCCGCCCAGGGCGGAAAATCAGTCTTGTTAAAGGATTATTAAATGAGCCAGCCACACGTCACGATATGGAATGAATTTCGACATGAACGAGAAGAGGCCAAGATTGCGGCAATTTATCCGCAAGGCATGCATATGGCCATCGCTCGCCATTTGCAGGCCGAAGGGGTAGAGGTTCAAACCGCCACTCTAGATGAACCTCAACATGGCCTCATCGCCGAACGACTGGCCCGGACCGATGTTTTGATCTGGTGGGGCCACATGGCCCATGATGAAGTGAGCNNAAGCGCTTGATGGGCACAACCTGTTACTTGAAACACCGGGAGGTGGGTGAGAAGGAGCGAATTTGGGTGGTCGATCCGGCCCATCCAATATCGGCCGGGTTAGGGGAGTACTTCGAGATACCCCAGACTGAGATGTACGGCGAATTTTTTGATGTGCCGCCGCCAGACTCCCTGGTATTTGTGAGCTGGTTTCAGGGTGGAGAAGTCTTTCGCAGCGGATGTTGCTATCACCGCGGGCAGGGCAAGGTATTCTATTTCCGGCCGGGACACGAGACCTATCCCATCTACCACCAACCAGAGGTGCTGAAGGTGATCTCCAATGCCGTGCGCTGGGCCGCTCCGTCAAATGGGCTACAAGTTTCTTTTGGACCACATCCTGATCCATTAGAGCCAATAGGTTTTACATAATCA
>DOXE01000297.1 GCA_003519205.1 Chloroflexota bacterium | reverse complement strand
AGTATCTTGCTTGATGTCGCCAGGCAACGGTATGACATCTAGGCCGGCACCACAAACCGCAGCATAACTCAAGAGATTATTCAAGGAAAGGTGTCCCTCTCCAGCCCAAGTGGCCACAATTGTGTCTTCTAAAACCGGAAACATAAGACCCGAGAAGCCGCAGCGGGGGAAATCTGCTTTACCGACGGCATCGGCCAAAAAAGCTGATGCAAAGATTGAGCCAGGCGCACCCAATCGCGACAAGCCTATTGACTCCAGCGCGGCCCCAATACTTCTTTCAGGTGTGGGGAAAGGGGCCAGCGTGAAATCAATCCCACTAAAAGAAATGCCGTGCTCCGTTTCTAACTCTTTCGCCGTGGTAGATAAAGATAAGGCTTCTTGCTCGATGAGTTGGGTCAATATTTCCTGGGCTTGTAAGAGAGATCTTGGATTCTTGCTACTGCCAGATTCCTTAAAAATGGTCAAAGGGAGATCGGCTGCTTCCACAGCGATGGCGAAATGAGGAGCACTCCCGCTATGATAGGCTGCTGGAAAGTAAGGAATGCCTGGATTGCAATTGGCCAAGGCTCCAAATTGGATATTGACCGATCCATCCCTTTTCATGATGCTTAGTCGGCGGATGATTTCGGCCACGGCGGAACAGCGACCCACATCCACTTGCCCGGCCGTATCGGCGATTTCGGCACTGACGAATAAATTTTCATTGGTGGTGATGATGTCTGGTAATTGGTTCAACCATCCAGCGTCGTGTCTCAAAAGGACCGGGCCTAGGCAAATAAAATCTGCTCCAGCTTCTTGCCATGATTGCAGGAATTTTCGGGCTTGAATAACCGGAAAGTGCGAGGGATCCCACCAATCCGGGAAAGGCGTAGTTGCCAACCTGGAAGTCTGAACTGGTATGTGAAAAGCAGACCGGGCTGCTTCAAAGAATGTTGCTGCTTGGGATGGTTGAAAAGTTGGTTCAACAAAAAGGGTTACGGCTCGAATCTCCATTAAACACATTACTCCTGGGAAAGATTGATTTGACAGATATTTCACTCAGACTAGAATCGATCATCGATATGATGACATCTACTGAAAGAACTCCATCGAAACGTCAAAGCCGACGCCGTAAGGAAAAAACACCTGACGATATTGCCGAAGCATTCGTTGCCTGTCCACGTTGTGGATTTTTTCTAGCAGGTTATCGCCTCATCCATGACGATTATGCTGAGGCTGTGGGAAAAAGCAACGGCAAAATCTTAGATTTAACATGGGATAACGCAACTCGNNGGATTGCCGCCGCACATTTGTCTACAAAGCCCCAGCTACCCGACGAATCCAAGAATCATTTCAAATTGAGATCAGTCCAGGATAAACAGAAAGATTAAGCGCCATCAACCACCCGCCGCTGACGAACAGCTTCAAATATTAAAATTCCGGCAGCCACAGCAGCATTTAAGGATTCAGTGTCCCGGTGTAATGGGATTGAGACATTACCGGTTGCCAGGGATCTTGCTTGATGACCCACGCCGAATGCTTCGCCTCCAACGATGATGGCCACATCTTTTTTCCAATCAACCTCGACGTAATCTACCCCATCACCGACCGAAGCGATCCAAATAGCCATGTTGGTCGTTAAAGTCTCAACTTTATCCCAACTCATTTCCTCGATGGGCAACCTCAAGTGTGCGCCCATACTACCCCGCAAAACTTTTGGATTATAAGCATCAACACACCCTGGAGCTAGAAGCACGGCATCCGTTTTTGCAGCCGCGGCCGTGCGTAGCATCGTGCCCAGATTGCCAGGATTCGAAATGTTATCTAATACCAGAAGGAATGAGGGTTTGGCTGGTATTGGGAGACTTAACATCGGGACGATAGCCATGACACCGGCTGGTGACACGGTGTCGCTCGCAAAGGCCATTACTTGCTCGCTGACCATGGTTGGTTCGATCTCAGGTGGCATATTGAAGAGTGTTAGAACGTGATCTTGTAGCATATAGGATTGGGTTACTATCACTAGAGTTGGGGTAATCTTGAATTGAGCTAACTCTTTTAGCCAGCGAGTACCTTCGACGACAAAGGCTCTTTCCCGGTGACGGAAACGCCGGTCGGCCAATAGCCGGCGAATATATTTTATCTTTGGATTGCTGTTGCTGGTGATCATGCTCTGGCAATAATTGGATGTCTAGAATGTCGGTATCGGGCAAGCCTGATTTATTGGCAAGCTGTTCCAGATGGCCGGTTTATCTATTCTATATATTTTGGCGAAATGGCGAAATTTGAATACTATAGTTAAAAGTTGGGGTCTAAACGCACCATTTCAACGTGTCAATTCTGTAGGAGAAACAATGCTCGTCAAAGAAAGAATGTCCCACCCAGTCATTACCGTACAGCCTGATCTGCCTATCATGGAAGCCCTTAACCTGATGAAACGGGAAAAGATCCGTCGGACCCCAGTGGTTGACAAGGGCAAGTTAATTGGCATTATCTCTGATAAGGATCTCTTAAATGCTTCTCCATCAGATGCTACCTCTCTAAGCGTTTGGGAAATCAATTACCTTTTAAGCCAGATCACAGTTAAAGAAGTGATGACAAAAAATGTACTGACCATCGACGAAGATACGCCTATCGAGGAAGCAGCCCGAATAATGGCTGATAACAAGATCGGGGGTATTCCAGTCATGCGTGGAGACCGCGTCGTTGGGCTGATCACAGAAACCGACCTTTTCAAAATTTTCCTGGAGTTGATGGGTGCTAGGGAGTATGGTGTTCGTGTAACGGCTCTTGTACCTGAAGTACCGGGTGAATTGGCTCTGATAACAGATGCCATCTCCAAAGCAGGCGGCAATTTTTTATCATTCACACAGTTTGCTGGAGAGGATCCTTCGAATAGGGAAATCACTTTTAAAGTTGCCGGGTTGGATGAAAACGTTGTAAGAGAGAAGGTGACGCCGCACGTTGAGCGGATAATCGATCTGCGAATGTGCTGCAATTGAAGCACCAAACGACGTTGCTTTGGTTGCCGACTACCTTTATAATGGGATTGAGGAGGATCAGTCGTGAACAAAGTCAAATCCTTCTATAAGCTTGCCCGGCCTTTTAATGCCATCACCGGAGCCTTGGCCGTTTTTCTGGGTGGTTATGTGGCTGGGACCGGGGAGTGGGGGAAGGTTGCACTTGCGGCTCTCGTCACCTTTCTCGCCACTGGGGCAGGAAACTCCTGGAATGATTACCTCGATATTGAGATCGACAAAATCAATCAACCCCAAAGGGTTTTGCCTTCTGGCCAGATTAGCCCTCGTGCAGCCTGGATATTTTCTATCGTCCTGACGATTCTAGCATTGATTGTTGCCGCCTTTATCAATCCAGCAGCATTCGCCATCGCCTTGCTAGCCTCGGCAATCTTGTACGTATACTCCTGGAAGCTGAAGAGCACAGTTTTGATGGGCAATGCTACTGTGGCTGCGATTTCGGCCCTTAGCGTTGTCTTTGGTGGAATCGCAGCTGGCAATGTTTGGCCAACCCTATGGTTGGCGGCAATTATTGGTGTTGCCATTACTGGTCGAGAAGTGTTGAAAACCTTGGCGGACTATGAAGGCGATCTGCGCCAACACGTCCGAACAATATCAACCGCATGGGGGAGGAGATATGCTCGTATCGTCTTTTATCTTCTTGCAGCGGCAACCGGATGGATCATGCTGCTTCCTTATCTTCTAGACGTTTACAAGCCCGTTTACGCCTACATCGTAGCCTGCGGCGTATATCCTGTTATCCTGTATGCGTTAGTGCGCGTCTCGAGGTATTCCAGTGGCAGACAACTGGAACGCGTTAGCCAGTTAATGAAGCTTGACTTTCTAGTATGGTTCGTAGCTGTTATCTTGGGAGCTTCTGTTTAAACCTTTGGTGTTGGAACATCAATTTGGTGTTGTAATGTGACCCGGCCGTTCAAGAACCATTCTTGGCTATTGAATAGATTTATACTCTCGTCCTTACTATAATTCATCCTCTCATAGGTACCATCAGGCTGCAACAAATAACCTTTTTCTGTATCTTGAAGGTATACATCCAGGATATTATCAAGTATCTCTTGCCTTAGCGTGGGATCGCTAACGGGAAATAATACCTCAACCCGTCGATCGATATTGCGAGGCATCAGATCGGCACTGCCAACGTAGAGATTAGCCTGACCCTTATTGTGGAAGTAATATATGCGGCTGTGTTCTAAGAATCGGCCGATGATACTAATCACTCGTATATTCTCGCTTATGCCGGCCAGACCCGGCCGTAAACAGCAGATGCCTCGGACGATCAACTCGATCTTGACCCCAGCGATGGATGCGCGGTAAAGGTAGGATATGATCTCACGATCCACCAGCGAGTTAACCTTGATGATAATCTTTCCTTCTTTGCCGTGACCGATTTCTCTTTCGATAAATTCAATTATCCGGCGGCGTAAATTAACCGGCGCCACTAAAAACTTCCGGTAATCTTCCTGTTTTGAATATCCGGTTAGGTAATTAAATACTTCCGAAGTATCGGCACCAATATCAGGATCGCTGGTCATCATGCCAATATCGGTGTAAAGACGCGCTGTTATGGTATTGTAATTACCGGTTGACATGTGGACATAGCGCCGGATGCCATCCCTTTCCCTACGAACAACCAGACATAGTTTACAATGAGTTTTAAGACCGATGAGCCCATAAACAACATGAACACCTGCTTTTTCCAAAGCCCTCGCCCATTCGATATTGCTGCGCTCATCAAATCTAGCTTTTAGTTCAACCAGTACCGATACTTGTTTGCCATTTTCGCGTGCCTGCATAAGTGCGTGAACGATGGGGGGATTTGGACCCACACGGTAAAGGGTAAGCTTGATAGCCAGCACTCTCGGATCGTCGGCGGCGGCTTCAACAAAATCAACCACCGGCAAAAAACTGTCATATGGATGGTGTAATAGCACGTCCTGCCGTTTTAAGATGTTAAAGATATTATCACTAGAGCGCAGTGGTGGTGGTAAAGTCGGTTGAAAAACCGGATCTTTTAACCGTGCCCTTTCGAGATCCCGTAACTCCCAAAGACTGCTCAATCCCAGGGGACCATTGACCTGATAAACATCAAAACTACCTATTTGCAGGTTATTCATCAGGATTTCCTGCACATTATCAGGCATGCTGTGATCGATCTCCAGCCGCACGACGAAACCAAAGTGCTGCCGGCGGAGGCTCTCTTCGATGGTCAGCAAGAGATCGTCTGCCTCTTCTTCCTGTATTTCCATGTCCGTATTTCGTGTGACTCGGAATGGATATACTGCTTCAATCTCCATGCCCGGGAAGAGCCGGTCTAGATTGGCGGCGATCACTTGTTCGACCCATACGAATTTTTGGTCAGTGGGTGGCAATAACTCATCAGGATCCAGAGGATTGAGGGGAACCAGCCGGGGCAATGTTAAAGGAACCTTTACCCTCGCAAAATGTTTTGAACCTGAATCGGGATCCACGACGACGACGGCCAGATTTAGACTCATATTTGAAATATGTGGGAACGGGTGGCCTGGGTCGAACAAAAGTGGAGTCAAGACGGGGAAAATCTCTCGTTCAAAGTAATCTCGAAGTTTTCGTTGGTGCCGGATTTTAAGATCCTCGTGATTGATGATATGTATGCCAGCTTTATCCAGCTCGGGATTCAAGACCTCGCACCAATAATTCATCATCTGTTGGACGAGTACTGTCACTGTCTCATGGATTGCGACTAATTGTTCCCGTGGAGTTAAGCCATCGGCCGGACGATCGGTGATGCCCATGTAAACTTGTTGTTTTAGCCCGGAGACGCGCACCATGAAAAACTCATCCATATTACCGCTAAATATGGCCAGGAATTTCACCCTTTCTAGCAGAGGGTGACTTTCGTTAAAGGCTTCCATCAATACGCGGCGATTAAACTCAATGGTGCTCAACTCTCGGTTGATGTATAAACTTGGGTCTTTCAAATCAACTTCAGACATGGTGTAATCCTATTGGTGGGGATTGTGTACGGAAGTCCCTTGGATGGACCATCAACGCACCCTATCATAGATACACATATATGGAACAGCAAGTATAGCATACAATTTTGTGAACGAACGTTCCTATTTCGAGAAATCTAACCCAACCAATGCGTGTACCCCAATGCATTAAACTTCCTGATCTGGGTAAATGGCTGGTTATGATCACCATTCTTATGGTGTTGGGAACAGCCTGTGGTTCGCAGCTGCCAACCAGGTTGCCGACCGCACCTGCCATATTGCTAACCCGGCCTCCAACGCCAATGGTGATGAATGAGAAACGGAGTACTGAGGTAGCAGAGGTGCCAACTGCGACCCAAACTCCTAAACCAACTCCTGTCGTAATGCCGGATCCAGACTTCTATCTCGAATTGGCACCTGGGATACCAGTAAAGATGGGGGAGGCAGCGAAAGAGCTATCACGGATGGCTCCCCAGCTGTTCTCTTGGACACAAGGACAGGTGGTTAATGGTTCAATCGTGAAGCTGTCCATGAATGAAGGCACGCCACTGGCTCAATGGACTTACGTTATCGCAGCTCCATTTGCCACAGTTACTGATGACGTCAGTTTGGAAGGAGTCATGGCGGGTTGGCAGACGGGCAGTAATGGGTTGGGCAATCTGGTCCTCGATCAAGAAACGATGGATACTTTCTCCTCGATCTGGGGATCGCCTTCAACTAATATCCAAATTGTCGAATCAAACGAGCTGGTCGATGCATTGTGGAAGGGCCGGCCGTCTTGGACGATCATTCCCTTCGATCAGTTATCGCCAGAATTAAAAGTGTTGCGATTAAACGGGTCTTCCCCGTTGGCTCGGGATTTTGATACAACATCCTATCCGTTAAATGTTGTGATTGGAGTGACTGGAGATGCCGACGGCATTGCCCAACTACAATCCAATTGGACCGGACCCCGGTCTAACCGCGACCCGCTAAAGTTGACTCGGGTGGCGATGAGTGGCGTAACGGCTCTAGGAAGGGCAACCGCTTACCAGATGGAGATAGGCGGGATCACGAACCCAGGGGTGATCGTCGCCCCTGTTATGCAGGCGGCCGACATCGCTCACGTCAGTCATGAAGTGTCTTTTGCTCCCGATTGCCCTTACCCCAATCCGATTGGTGATCCTATCTTTTGTGCCCGAGATAGTTACCTGGCATTGATCGAGTCTATTGGCACCGATGTCGTGGAGTTAACTGGCAATCATGTAAATGATTGGGGGTCTCACAATCTGGAGCATACCATTGATTTGTATGAGACAGCCGGCATGAAGATCTTTGGTGGCGGTCGAAATATAGCCCAGGCTAACGAACCAGCCTTATTCGAGCATAATGGCAATAAGGTGGCATTTGTTGGTTGCAACCCGGTTGGCCCTGCTTTTGCCTGGGCCGCTGAGAATAGCGCAGGTTCGCGGCCCTGTGATTACCAGGCCTTTTACGAACAGATTCGGGAACTTCGCGAGCAGGGATATCTTGTCATGACGACCCTACAATACAACGAATATTACCATTATCAAGCGACGCCCCAACAACAAGCTGATTTTAAAGCCTTAGTTGAGGCTGGGGCAACGGCCGTCAGTGGAAGCCAGGGACACCATGCCCAGGGATTTGACTTCTACAATGGCAGTTTTATTCATTACGGCCTCGGTAACTTGTTCTTTGACCAGATGGATATGCTCGGCACCCGCCAGAGTTTCATCGATACTTACGTTATCTACGATAGCCGGCTCATAAGCGTCGAATTGTTTACCAGCCTGATTGAAAATTATTGCTGCCCTAGAACGATGTCTGAATCAGAACGAGCCCAACTATTACAAACTGTCTTTCAGGCTAGTGGTTGGTGAGGCAAGGGAGATATCTGAATCTTTTGGCTGCATTGACTTTTTGGCTAAAAGTCAGCCTTTTTCGTTAATAAATTCCAATAAGGCTACGAAGCCAAGGGTATAGCTTCGCCAACCAAAACCACTTATCTGTCCCAAACAAACCGGAGCTATTACAGACTTATGTCTGAATGTTTCTCGAGCATAAATATTAGAAAGATGTACTTCAACACAAGGTATCCCAATAGCTGCCAGGGCATCTCGCAAAGCATAACTAGTGTGGGTGAATGCACCGGGATTGATGAGAATTCCATCAGCCCATCCCTGGGCTTCATGCAATGCGTCGATCAGAGTTCCCTCATGGTTGGATTGAACAGTTCTAATTTCGCTGTCATGTTGGCCAGCCAGTTCCCTTAGGGCAAAATTAATTTCTTCCAAACCCACTTTGCCGTAAAGATCTGGTTCCCTCTGGCCCAATAGATTCAAATTTGGCCCATGCAAAACCAAAATATTTGTCATTTACTACTCCGTAAGAAATCTGGTGATAAGTGTACTATTGGTTTTCTAGTTTGACTGCAAATCAACCATGGTTTGGTGAACGGCTCCTTGAGGGACCTGATCACTGACAAAAACATCTCCTATATCGCGAATGAGAACGAATTGTAGCTTGTTTTTGGTTCTTTTCTTGTCACTACCCATCGCCCTTATTAGTTTACCAGGAGCCAGACCGGCCGGTATCCGGATCGGTAAAACCAAACTATTCAACAATCTTTCAATATACCCTTCTATCTCCGGGCTGCAGTGGCCGAGTTTAGCTGAGAGATTGATCGCTGCTACCAAGCCTATGGCTACAGCCTGTCCATGCCGAACCTGGTAATTGCTGACCTGCTCAATGGCGTGAGCGAAAGTGTGGCCTAAATTGAGTACTTTGCGGTAACCGGACTCGAAGGGATCGACTTCGACAATATCACGCTTAATAAGGATCGATTCGACAATTAATAACTGAAGGTCACCCATGGTCAGAATTGATCCATTCTTGGGCCAATTTTTAGCTACTGACATTGGACGACCATCCACAATGTCGGAACGTTTGGTCTCGTTTGTGTGGCGATTCTGGAGCATCCCACTTAATTCTTCCAGTAACGTTGGACTGGCGATAAGACCGCTTTTGACGACTTCGGCCATGCCGGCCGATAGTTCGACGGCTGGAAGCGTTGCCAGGGTGGCCAAGTCGGCGATGACGGCATGGGGTTGTTTGAATGCCCCGATTAAATTTTTCCCCTGGGGTAAGTCGACCCCAGTTTTTCCACCGACGCTTGCATCGACCATGGCTAATACTGTTGTCGGGCATTGGATGAATCTGACACCTCGCATATAAGTTGCAGCGGCGAAACCAGCCATATCACCGACTACACCACCTCCAAGGGCGATGATGGTGCTCTTGCGGTCTAGGCCATAGGATAATAATTGATCGTAGATTATTCGGACTGAGTTGAGAGTCTTGTATTCTTCGCCGGCCGGAATGGTTATCAAGGCCATTGGATCCAGGCTGGCCAGATTTTCTGAGTACAAGGGGCCGACGTTGCTATCGGTCACGATAGCGTATGGACCATCCGGGTCCAGAGATTTCTCCAAATGGGAAAGCAGATTCTGACCGATTTTGACCAGGTAACGACCTCCTGGATAGCGAACTGGTATTCGGCTATGGAAAGGAACTTGCCAGTCAACTTCATTTTCCAAACGAGTGATCAGTTCTATTATTTCAGATGTGATGGATTGCGGATTTTTCCCAGAGGTAGTAACCTGCTGAAATTGACCGTAAGCCTCCGATCTTTCGTCTAACAACTGCTTTATCTGAAGCGCCGGATCAGGTACTTCTAATAAGGGCCTTCGAAGCGTATCGGCCGATAGTCGATCTAAAATCTCGTTAGGCTCTGCGGTTAAACAGATGATGATACTAGTCTGACCCAGTAGTTGGGCATTAAGGGGATCAATCATGAACCGGCCGCCAGTCGCGATCACCAGATTTTCTCGGCCGGCCAAATCCCGGGCAACTTCCCTTTCCATGAGGCGAAAGGCTTTTTCGCCATCAATTGTGAAAATATCGGCGATAGAACGGCCGGCTTTCGCCTCAATCAGTTCGTCGGTATCTAAAAATTCACGGGTCGTTTGGCTGGCTAATAGCCGGCCAACAGTGGTTTTCCCGGTGCCCATAAATCCAGTCAGCACGATATTTCGTAGGGACATCTCTTGATTATAGCTCATTATTGAATGGCTCTACATGGGTGCAAAATTGATTGCGGTCTTAGACACTTTCAATAGTTTTGGAGTTGTTGTATTCTACGTCGGGTACGATACTTTCAAAGTGATAGGAGGAAATTCACCCATGAGCGGGACGACGACGATTGTAATATTCGGCGCATCGGGAGACTTAACACGACGCAAGCTCATTCCAGCGTTGCTAAATCTGTATTGCAAGGGACGCTTACCCGAACCGTGGCGGATCGTTGGCGTTTCCAGAACCCCGTATAGCGATGACGAATACAGAACCCAGTTAGAAGAGAGCATGAAAGAGCTTGCCCCCGAAAAATATAGCGCTGAAGATTGGGAATTATTTGCGTCTAAAGTCAGTTACTATCCGGGTGATTTAGGAGATTTAGATGACTATAAAGCCCTGGACTCCCAACTCTCTGAAATCGAAAAGGCAAATGGTGGGCAGGCAAACCGGGTTTATTATCTATCCCTCGCCCCGCGACTTTATGAAATAACTGTCCATAATCTGGGGCGATCTGGTATGGTGGACGAGAACCATGGATGGCGCCGGGTTGTCATCGAAAAACCATTCGGCCATGACTTGCCATCTGCCCGGGCGTTAAATCAAGCTGTCTACCAGGATTTAAAGGAATCCCAAATCTATCGAATTGATCATTATCTTGGAAAAGAAACGGTTCAAAACATCCTGGTTTTCCGCTTCGCCAATTCCTTATTCGAGCCAATATGGAACAGGAATTATATCCACCATGTTCAAATCACGGCCGCCGAGATGATCGACGTAGGACACCGGGCAGGCTATTATGATGGCGTCGGCGTTGTAAGAGATATGGTGCAAAATCATATGCTCCAACTTTTGTCACTCGTGGCTATGGAGCCTCCCGACTCATTCGAGGCAAATGCGTTGCGTAATGAAAAGGTAAAAATATTTCATTCGATCCGGCCAATTGATCCGGCCGAAGTGGCTCAGCACACTGTTCGTGGTCAGTATCGAGGATACCTTGACGCGGAAGGAGTAGACCCTCATTCCCAGACGGCAACTTTCGCGGGTATTCGCCTGTATATTGACAATTGGCGTTGGCAAGGGGTTCCATTTTTCTTGCGCTCCGGTAAAGCGCTAGCAGATAAGACGACCGAAATCGGTATACTATTTAAACGGCCACCACATGTGATGTTTCCGTTGCCAGCCGGGACACTGATCAGAGCCAATCGCTTGTCTATTTGTGTTCAGCCGGATGAAGGAATCCATATTAGTTTCCAGGCAAAAGAACCAGATACCACGGCCGATATGCGGACAGTGGCTATGAATTTCCAATATGCCGATTCTTTCGGAGCTATGTCCATACCGGATGCCTATGAGCGTCTGTTACTTGATATTTTAAAAGGGGATCCATCATTGTTCACAAGAGGAGACGCGATTGAATTAGCCTGGGGGTTGGTAGACAATATTCTGGAAGGCTGGCAACTGGAGAGCGCACCGCCCCTTAAAATATATGAGCCAGGCACCTGGGGACCAGAAGCGTCAGACAAATTAATTCAGCATGATGGCTATAATTGGACGCTCGGTTGCCAAGAATTGTAACTGGACAGAGAAACTAGGTAAATCCCAAAAAGTTATAGCTTGAAACATGACCTTTAATGTTGGGGTTTACTC
>DOXE01000502.1 GCA_003519205.1 Chloroflexota bacterium | reverse complement strand
CTACCCGAATCTGTGTGTGTAGTCATCGGTCCTCCTTGAATTAACGACGGCTGATTCTACAAGATATGGCACCATGTGGTCAAAATTTAATAAACAGTTACGTGAATACCGGCCTGGTCTTGTACTAAACTCATTTATAATATGTTAGGACCGTAACAAAGGTTGTCGAAGGGTTTATTTAGGCCACCTCTGGGCAAGATAATCTTCATGTTGTTGTTGCACAATACCCAACCAATCGAGTAGGGTTACATCTTGGCCATCCCTCAATCTTTTTTTGAGAGCCTCCATCTCAAGCTGGAAGCCTTCGATCTGACGGATTATCTCATCCCGGTTCGACAACAAGATTTCTAGCATCATGGCTGGATTCGATCCGGCTAGCCGGGTGGCATCTTTCAAGCCGGTTGCACTCACCNNAGGCTGGAGACGATATATGGTAAATGGCTGGTGACAGAGACGAGGACGTCATGCCTTTCGGGTGTAAGGAATACGGCTTTGGCTCCTATCGTTTGAATAAGTTCCAGGATCAAACTCTCGGCCATTATGGTCGTTCGATCATTCCGGCAAAGTAAAAACGTCTGGCCTTGATATAGATGGGCTGTAGCGGCCGGCAAGCCACTTTTCTCCCTTCCACACATCGGATGGCCACCGATTGCGGCAAAATTGGATGGTAGGCGGCTCATCTCCTGACAGATTTGGCGTTTTGTGCTCCCTAGATCGAGAATAGTGCAGCCGTCCGGCCGAAAGGATGGCAGCTCTCTGATAATCTCTAATATATTTCGGACGGGTGTCCCTAATACGATAAGGTCGGCCGATGAGACACCCCTGCCTAAATCATTGGTACATTTATCGGTTAGTTCCATTGCTTCTGCGAGGCGGATCGTGTCCGGATTTGTGTCAACTGCATGCAATTGAGCCACGTATGGCTTGAGTGCTAAGGCAAGAGAACCACCCATCAAACCTAATCCCACGATCGAAATTGTGCTCTCCGCTAATTTTTTGCTGCCAATCGCTGGTTGCTCCACATTTTCCTCTCAATGAATAGTCGAGTATTAAATATATTTTACAATACTGCGAATGACATAGCTCAATTGGACCTGTGCTTCCTGCCAATCCCTAAAAAACCTGCTAAAATTCAGAATTACCTTCCATACCATCGCGTTTGTCTTATAAACGGATAGCTGTAATTGGCCTCTGAACATGATCATCGTTCATGACCATCGGATGGTTAAAAATCTAAAAGCATTTTCAATCTTTGGTTGTTTCTGTCATCTCAATCAGGAGTAGTCTGTATGTCCATCGACTTTATTTTTCGGGAAACAGCGGAAGAACTTGATCCTGAGCTCAGCCAGCTTGTTTCACTGGAAGACCGTCGCCAACAAGAAAAGATAATACTCATTCCGTCAGCAAGCATTGCCCCTTCTGCCGTCCGGTATTTAATGAGCTCGAATTTTGGAAACATTTACGCAGAAGGTTATCCCAAGCAGGAGAGTAGAGAATTAACAGAAAGTGAGATCTTGGATTTTGATGCCGAATTAGCATATTTCCGCCGTTATAGTGATCCCCGCTATTATAAAGGGGTTGAATATGCAGACATATTAGAGGCATTGGCGCGTCGTCGGGCAGCAAAGTTATTTGCGGCAAATGGGTTAAAACCTGGCGAATTATTCGTTAATGTGCAGCCATTAAGTGGATCGCCTGCCAATTCTGCAGTGTATACTGCCCTTTTACAGCCAGGCGATACCATTATGGGCCTTGATCTGAGACATGGTGGTCATCTGACTCATGGCAGTAAGATCAGCCGCTCAGGAAAAATTTACAATTCTGTGCCGTATGAATTAGACCTGGAATCCGAGCAGTTAGATTATGACGCTATCGAAGAACAAGCGATGGAAGTCAGACCACAACTGATAATTGCCGGTTTCACAGCATATCCGCTCTTGGTGGACTGGCACCGATTCCGGCAGATAGCCGATAAATGTGGTGCCTACTTAGTAGCCGACATCGCTCATATTTCGGGATTGGTGGCAGCCGGGGTCCATCCCAGTCCAATAGGAATTGCCGACGTTGTAACCACGACAACACATAAAAGCTTATGTGGACCGCGAGGAGCGATGATTTTGACCCATCGCCCCAATATTGCCGACAGGATCGATCGAGCTGTATTCCCCGGAGAACAAGGTGGACCCCACTTAAATACCATCGCAGCACTGGCTCTGGCCCTCAAATTAGCCGGTACTTCACAATTTCGTCGTCTGATGCAGCGAGTTGTTTATAATGCATCTAGACTTGCCCAAAAACTGGCCGATCAAGACATCCGAATCGTATCAGGGGGTTCCGAAAACCACCTTCTATTAATGGATATGAAAAGCATCACCCTTGACGGTGTGCATCTATCTGGCGACATGGCCGCCCGCATATTAGATGTTGCAGGTATCGTTACCAATCGTAATACAGTCCCTGGGGATCAGAGTGCCTTTCGAGCTACTGGCGTTAGATTAGGGACAGTTTGGATAAGTCAGTTAGGGTACGGCGACCAAGAAATTGACTTACTAGCCCAGGCTATCGCCAAAGTTCTAAAAGGTTGCCAGCCTTATACATATTCTAGGATAGGCGGTAGAAAACTGCTTAGAGCAAAAGTCGATCCCTCTGCCTTGCAGGAATCTCGGGCCATCGTGAATGAACTCACACATTCACAAGGCAGAGAAGGAAAAGGTGAATACATAGAAGTTCGTAATCCGGATGCCCCACAATTTCTTCACTATGCTTTAGCCAGCGATGTCAGATCACTGGCCGTAGGCAATGGTCAAAAAACGAAAGTTTTTGGCTATGACTTTCAGATTCAAGGCGAATTATATAGAAAGACACCGGATCGATACCTCCTGCATTTCGATTCTCCTGAGATAACGAGTAAGGTTTCCAAGTGGTTGAATGACCTGTCTGACGGTTATATATTCTTCGGAGACCTCTATGCAAAATTACCTGGCCCGATCGTTGCCAAGCAGATCAATATCGATGATCCCTTGCCCGAGATCAATGATTCAAACAAAATGGTTGTTGAGGCCAAACCTTTTTATATCGGGCTTCAGTCAGGGTCTCTCGACAACCAGGGACTGCCAGATTTTTCTTGGATTGACCAAGAAGTTGCTCCATTAAAATCAACACAACTTCACGATACCCACATAAACATAGGCGCACGTATGGTGCCATTTGGTGGATGGGACATGCCTGTCTGGTACAGTTCAGTTAGCGAAGAACACGCGGCCGTTCGAGAAACAGCAGGATTATTTGACGTGAGCCATATGGGCGTTCTTGAGGTTAGCGGACCAAATGCAACAACCTTCCTGAATTATTTGACGACAAACGACGTCAATATGCTAAAGGTTGGCCAATCCCAATATTCATACTTGTTGTTTCCGAATAGTGAAGTTGTGGATGACCTCTTTATTTATCGAAGGGGACCAGAGAATTTTATGCTGGTCGTCAATGCGTCCAATAATGATAAAGATTGGGCCTGGATAAACGCCGTTAACCAAGGAGACGTTCTAATTGACGAAAATCGTCCTTGGTCGAAAATCTTACATCCGGCAACTCTTCGAGATTTACGAGATCCTAAATGGGGGGCAGATTGTCGAGTGGATATCGCCTTACAAGGACCTCGATCAACAGATATCCTATTGAGCATTTGCGGTGATCCATCTCTGGCAGAACGGATTAAGGCATTAGAATGGGCTCAACTAACTGAAGGATCCTTATCCGGTTATGACATTGTAATATCACGAACAGGTTATACTGGTGAAAGGGTAGCCTACGAGTTATTCGTCCATCCTGAGCAATCACCGGCGTTCTGGCAAACATTGCTGGATGCCGGAAAGGTGTATGGATTAATACCCTGCGGATTAGCATCACGTGATAGTACGAGAACCGAAGCAGGCTTGCCATTATATGGACACGAGCTAGCAGGCCCCTTAAACCTCAGTCCTGCCGAGGCTGGATTTGATAGCTACGTCAAGCTTTGGAAGCCTTTCTTCATTGGCAGATATGCCTATATCAATCGCCGGAATAATCGTGATAAAGTTGTTATCCGGTTTAGAATGGACGAAAAAGGCGTTCGCAGGCCTGAATTGGGCGATCCGGTACTAGATAGACGTGGTAAAATAATCGGAACTGTGACCAGTTGCGCCATCGATGCCAACGGGTATTTGCTAGGACAAGCAGTCGTGCCAACAGGTATGTCAACACCAGGAACATCAATATTAATTTACCAATTAGGTGGTGGAACACGTACGATGCGCTTCCCCGCGGAAATGAAAGAAGGATCCCGTTTGCCAATTCCTGATCGAGCAACTATCTTGACCAGATTTCCGGTCAAAAATAAGTAATGTACGGCTGAGTTATTTTCTTATTGGATTATTATTATCTAGAAGCAAATAATGGTTTCCTGAAGGAGTCGTTTATTGTGCGGCGTGAAATTCTAACCTGGTCCGATGTGGATAAATTGATCGATTATTTAGTGCCCCAGGTGCGCGGTCAATATGACTCCATGGTGATAATTACACGTGGGGGTTTAGTGCCTGGCGGGATGCTGGCAGAGGCATTGAATATCACCTATATTCTGACCGCCTCAGTCCGTTTCCCGGCCGATTTTCCGGGTCTTCAAATCCATGACGGGGAAAGATTTGCTGTGCCTGAGTTTATACAATTCCCTGAAGATGAATTGCTCGAAGACCGCCGGATACTGGTCGTGGACGATGTCTGGACCCGTGGAAGGA
>DOXE01000180.1 GCA_003519205.1 Chloroflexota bacterium | reverse complement strand
AGATACGAATATCAGATGCCTGCGGACAGGATTACTTCTCCGAGGGCTGTTTACAATACGTCTAGCGTAGGCGCGTATCCCATCACGAATTATCGGATTATGGGAGAAAAGCTGCTCACGAATGAGACTACCATCTACGTTGACTATCAGTATTCTGTGCCTGAATACGAGATGCCGATCTACTTTGTGCAGTTGCTCAAGTATATGATGGCATGGCACCTATGTGTGCCGATTACGGACCAGACTGATAAGGCTCAATACTGGCAGGGAACCGCAGTAGGATCTCCAGGCGAGAATGGTCGCGGGGGATACATGCGCGTTGCCATGAACATCGACGGCCAGAATCAGCCTGTCAACTTTATTAAAGACTTTAGTCTTATCGCGGTGCGTAACTAAATGACAAGATTTGTCAGTATCCAGACAAACTTCACCAATGGTGAGCTAGACCCGCTGCTGCGGTCTAGGGTTGATCTCAAGGTTTACGAGAATTCGCTTGAGACGGCCTACAATGTAGTGTGCCAGCCACAGGGCGGGATTCATCGTCGCCCTGGATTGCGTTACATCTCCGCGCTGCCTAACGCTGGTGGTGATAGTGCCGCCAATGGTGTTAGGCTGGTGGCATTCGAGTTCAGCACCAGCGACAGTTACATGCTGTGTTTTACCAATAATCGCATGTATGTGTTCAAGAATGAGGCGCTGATAACGAACATTAATGGCAGCGGTAATCCGTATCTTAGTACTTCTGCGGTTGGGTTGACAGGACCAAGACTGAATGAAGTCTGCTGGACGCAATCTGCCGATACGCTGATTCTTACGCATGAAGATATCAATCCTGTAAAGATTGTGCGAGGCGGAACAGATGCTACATGGACTGCATCTGCTGTATCGTTTGATAGCATCCCGAAATATGCCTATACATTGGCGACAAGCAATCCTGCCGCTACGCTGACACCTAGCGCAGTATCTGGCAAGATAACACTTACGGCAAGCGCCAGCGTATTTACTGCTGCATCTGAAGGTCAGTATGTTACCGCTATCCCCCAGGGTAGAGCAAAGATCCTGCAATACGTCAGCGGCACAGTGGTCAATGCCGTGGTTGAGTTTCCGTTTTTCGATACTTCTGCAATAGCATCTGGAGATTGGACTTATGAATCGGGCCACGAAGATGTCTGGTCAAGCGGCAAAGGCTGGCCTAAAACGGTCACGTTCCACGAAGGCAGGCTCTACTTCGGCGGCTCGAAGTCGCGCCCGTCAACCGTCTGGGGAAGTAAAGTCGGACTCTTCTTCGATTTTGAGGCGACTGAAGGATTGGATGATGACGCTGTTGAAGCGACGCTAGACACCAATACCTTTAATAGTATAGTTGACATCACAAGCGGTAGAGATCTGCAAGTATTCACTACCGGAGGTGAGTTCTTTGTTCCGCAATCTGGTCTTGATCCTGTAACGCCGNNGACGCGCAGGCGGCTTATACGACCACGAAGATATCTTTGCTGGCTGGTCATCTGTTGCGTAGCCCCAAGCGCATGGTATTGCGTAGCAGCGTTGCAACTGACGAGAATGATCTGCTGATGATCGTAAACGGGGATGACGGCACGATTGCGGTGTTTTCGATGCTTCGATCGCAGAATGTTATCGCCCCGTCTGAATACGATACTGATGGTGATTTCATTGATATTAGCGTTGACTTGACGACGATATATACTGTTATTAAGCGTAACATCAATGGCTCAGACGTTTATTATGTAGAGACATTTGATGATGAACTTCTGACAGATTGCGCTGTCACGGGCGGCGCTGCTGCGTCTGGTAGCGCAAGTCATCTGATTGGCGAAGAGGTCAACCTGTTGCTTGATGGTGCGGTGCAAGATAACGAGACTGTGCCTGGTGGCGGTACCGTCACGTTCCCACGATCATCTGCATCATCCTATGAGATTGGCCTGCCGTTCACTGTACAGGCTGTAACGATGCCTGTAGATCTGAAGCTAAATACAGGAACCAGGATTGGTTTCAAGAAGCGCATTGTAGAGGTTAATGCGCTGCTGTACGAGACGCAGCATCTGAAAATAAATAATATTTTGATTCCAATAAGAACTCTTGATACCGTTAATATCTTGGACAATCCTGTGCCTGAGTTTACTGGCACGAAAACGCTGTATGGGATCTTGGGGTATTCTCAAGAGGCGAAGATAACCGTATCTCAGGATATACCGGCTAAACTGACGCTACTTGGTCTTGAGTACAAAGTAGCTACACATCAAGGAACATAAGATGGAAATGGCGACATTGGCTATTATTATGGCTGGGGTTGGCGCTGTTGGCTCTATTCAGGCCGGATATGCTCAGAGAGAACAATATCGGCTTAAAGCACAGCAAGCTGGTTTGCAGGCAGAGCGTGAGGCTCTTGAGTATGAGCGTAAAGGCAATGCAGTTCTTGGCCAGATTAATCAAGCCAATGCTGCCGCCGCAGCCAGGGCATATGCTGGTGGAGTTATGGGATTCGAAGGGTCTGCCGGTCTTGTGCAATCAGTGACGGAAAAGAAAGGCGGAAAAGAATTCCTGCTTACTCAAGAAGGCGCACAAACAGCAAGACGAGCAGGGTTTACGCAGGCAGCACTATTTCAGGAGGCTGGAGATACCGCTGTCACTCAGGGTTGGTTTAATGCCGCAACTCAAGTTGGCATGGCGGCATATAGCTCCTCCAAGATCGGTGGGCCTGGTATGACGCAAGCGCCTGCGCCAGTAGTAGATTTAACTTAACGATTACAGATATTAGGTTATCTGCCTAGGCTGTAAATTACGGGATGAATTATGGCTGAACTTCCACGATATCAGATGATGGGCATACCGGTGCCTGGTATGCCGCAGCTTGAGTTTGCTGCACAGCGCGAGCAGGCTAGGCTTGCTGGCGGTATATCTGAAGGTCTTTCTCGTATCTCTCAATTTGCTTTCAAAGAAGCTGCCGCTGAAGCTGAGATCAAGGGTTTGCAATATGGTGCCGAGAATCCTGTAACGAAAGAGCAGATTGATGCTGCAATGCAGGAGGGCCGTTCTCCGCAGGAATTGTTCCAGCAGCGCGGTACGTCATTCGGTGACGCGGCAAGGAAAGTGCAAGCAATCCAGTTGCGTAATGAATTGGAAGTAAATGCCAGGAATGATCTGGCTATTATGAGTGCAGGTATTGATGCTAATAAAATAAAAGACTTAAATAGCATCAAGACAACAATAGATGGCATGACCGCTGGATACGCTAATGTATTGCGCGGGGT
The DNA here is from genome assembly GCA_003519205.1 of Chloroflexota bacterium. Classification (GTDB taxonomy): domain Bacteria; phylum Chloroflexota; class Anaerolineae; order Promineifilales; family Promineifilaceae; genus UBA11865. Next base: position 15,133 of record DOXE01000180.1, on the reverse strand, counting down.
TGATCCAGAGCAAGCATTAAAGTTCCGCCAAAGCATAACTGTTGCCGGTAATTCTGTGTATGCAAAAGCGGCAGAGCGTATGGCTAAGTTGCATACTGCTGCCATGAAGGATTCCGCTGATCTTTCCGTGCAATCAACATCGGCAATCATATCTGATACGTTTAATGTCGAGCAAGATCCAGCCCTAATTGTTGATAGGGTTGCACTTGAAAGAAAGCGTGTGCAAGACATTGCCATTCAGGTTGGAGATCCTACGTTCTATTCATCAACCATGAATAGCTTTAACAAAAAGCTAATTGATGCGGTTGCTAATCAAGCAATCAAGATGGGATTGAAGCCAGCAGATGCGGTTAAAGCAATCGACTCTGGCGACCTTGGAAATCTTAGCGGATTGCTTCAAGGGAAGATTATCGACAAAGAACTGGTAAAAGACCAGTATCTAAAGAATCTTTCTGAACAAGTAAGGGTAATGGAATCAACCAAGAAACTAGAGGATGAAGGAAGGAAAGATAAATCCATAGGTTATTGGGATGATTTTTATAAGGGGAAACTATCCGGCGATTCTCTTATTTCATCATTACGCGCAAATGGTACCCCGCCAAGTCCAGAGCAAGTGAAAGCCATTAGAAAAGGCGAGGGCGCTGGTCCGAAAGGTAGCGATGAACTTATTGGGAAACTTGAATCTCTGGCGGACAACGGCCAGATTGGAGAAAATTATGTAGATACGTATGCAAAATCAGGTCAGATTAGCTGGAAGCAGGCTAACGCCATAAAGCAAAAGGTAAGAAATAATAGATCTGATATGTCGCAGGCTAGTAGATTTATTGATTTTAATCTTGGCGTTCCAGATCCGTTGACCCCAGGACTTCGCGCAGAAAGACAGAATGCCGCTGAAGTTAAGTCTGAACTTATTAATGAAGAAAACAAGGCAAGACTTGAGGGTAAGCCGTTCGATCCAATAGCTACCGCAAGAGATTTGATAGCAAAGAAAAAATCATCAGAATCATTTAGGGAACTTCAATCGGCTGAGGATGCCCTTAAAAAAACACTTGATGTATTAGGAATTAAATATAGCAAAGAATACACTGAAGAGGATCTTAAAAAACTTGGTGTATCAGATAATAAATTGAGAGCAAAAGTTATTAGGGAAATGAAAGCTGCTAGGGGCGGGCTATGAATTTAGACGAAAGATACATGCAGTATATGGCTAACGGGATGATTGAGGCTTCCGATGCCGAACTCGCTGCCGCAGAAAAGCCAGCAGGATTTGAAGTGTCTCCTATATTTGGTGCTGCCGCAGAGCGTCCTAAAACCGGTGCTGTTGAGGCGGCTGGCACTGTTGTATCCGGTATCGCTGCAAGTGTTCCTGCCGGTCTTGCTGGCATATATGAATACATTAAGACTCAAGATCCAACTAAGGCGCAGGCAAGGATTAGCCAGATTCAGCAGGCCCTTACTGCCATTCCTCAAACTGAAGAGGGGATGAAGGCGCTAAAATCTGTTGGTAAATTCATGGAAGCAATCGGCGTAACTGGCGAGATGGCTGGAGACGCTTTCTTTAATGCTGCACAAAAGGCTGGGGCTGGTGAGAAAGCCTCTGCAATAGCTGGAACTATAGGCAATATTTTTGCAGATCCTATTAATCTTATCACTTTGGGAACTTTAGGCTCTGGAATTAAAGCGGTAAGAAAAGGTACTGCCGAAGCGACCAAAGCTGTGAAAAAATCCATAACCAAAAAGAATGTTGGTATTGGGGTAGCTGGTAGCGCAATGGCAGCATCTCCGTCAGAAACAGATAAAAATGCGGGGCAACAATAATGGCAATAGCAACTGATCTGAACCAGCGCATTGACGATTTGGCCGCTATTGCGCCAGATGCACAGAAAACAGAGTTAATGCCTGAAGTCGGGCCTGCTGATGTATTGGTTCCTGAAGATACCCAGCCTGAGTTTGAGCCAACAAAGGTTGCTGGTTTATCTAAAATCATACCTCAAGTTATAAAGGAAGTAGCCAAAGCCCCGCTGAAAACAAAAAAGCCGATAATCAAAGAGGATACCGGCGCTGTTGGTCCATATCAGGTTATCAAAGAAACAGATACAACAAAGATTGGCCCGACAAAAGAAGAGCAAGTAATTCAGATGGCACCAAGTATGCCAAAGGAAGGCGTGCCGTCGCCAAAGCCTGGCGAAGTAAAGACTGCATTTAATCTTAATCAGATTAACGATTCCGATAGCTTTAAGCAATTTATTGAATCTACTGCTAGGGCTTATGGCGCAGACAAGATAGAAAAGATTTCGTATAAAGAAATAGCCGCCAAAGCAGCAGATGATGGATATGACGAGGCGTTCCTTGCTAAAGTATTAGACCCGCTTGAGAGAACTCAGGCAGATCCTACGCAGGCATATAAGATGATGCTTGCTATTACAGACGCTGGCAAGCGGGCGTTTGATCTTGCCGAGCAAGTAAAGCAGGCCAAGATTGCCGGTACATTGACGCCAGAACTTGGCGCAGAATTCTCGCAGGCTCTTGCCTTAGAAGGTTCTTTGATGAAGGCTGCGCGTGGCCGTCAGGCGGATATCGCTAGAACTCTTGGGATATTCTCGCAGGCTAGGACAGCTACCAAAGAACGCGGAGCAATGCTGGATGAGATTATCCGTGGTTCTGGCGGCATAGAATCTATACATGATCTTGCGTCGAAATATACGGCTCTTGATAGCCGTAGCGCAAGGGCATCTCTGTCAGAGAAAACTATCTCTGGGCGCTTGACTGATGTATGGTTTAGCACATGGATTAATGGACTGCTTTCAAGCCCAGTAACGCAGGCAAAAAATATTGCTGGTAACTTGGCTTTCGGTGCCATTCAAATACCTGAACGCGCAGTTGCATCAATAATCGGCAAGGCTAGAAACTTTGCATTTGGCGGTGAAGAAGCTATACAGATGAATGAAACCTATTCAATGGCAATAGGTTTTATGCAAGGCATGAGAGAAGGCTTTGCAATCGGCGGTAGGGCATTTATGAAGAATGAACCTACTGACGCATTTCAAAAGATAGAACAGGCTAAAGTTGGTAGAGATACATTTGAGTTTGATCTTGGCGATAGCGTAACCGGCAGGGCGTTGTCTGGTGCGCTTAAATACTACGGCAATTTTGTGACTCTTCCTGGTCGCGCAATGATGTCTGTCGATGAGATGTTTAAGGCGATAGGATATCGCGTTGAACTTAATTCGATTGCCACCAGAGAATACAACATTGCGTATCGCAGAATGGTTGAATCTGGAATACCAGAGGATGATGCCGCAAGACAAGCTGCTGAGATCACCGCAAAGATACTTGCCGATCCTACTGAAAGCATTGATGATGCGGCGAAGTCTATGGCGCGGACGGTGACGTTCACCAAGACTCTTGGAAGTTCTGAGCGCATTGGCACCGCAAACTTTGGATTTGATTTGAACCTACAGGCAATGCAGGGTGCGCTGCAAAATCCATTGCTAAAGATGTTTGCTCCGTTTGTCAGGACTCCGACAAATATTGCGATGGAGGCAATGGCTCGTACTCCTGGTCTTAATTTCGCCAGCCCCAGATTCTGGGGTGATTACAATGCTGGCGGTATCCGGCGTGACATGGCGATGGCTAGAGTTACATTGGGCGCGGGGATAACATTTGCTGCTGGTTCTTATGCTCTTGAAGGAAGATTGACCGGATATGGCCCGATGCGGGTTGGCGACAAGGAAACATTAAAAGGCACTGGCTGGCAGGAATTTAGTTTGGTATTTAACAAAGATGATGTTAGCCCAGCATTGCTTGAAGATTACAAGAAAATCACAAAGGTTAATGTCGGGCCGGATAAGGTTTATGTAAGCTACGCTGGACTAGAACCTTTGGGAACATTGCTTGCTTTGTCTGCAACTGCTGGCGAATACAGCATGATGGCTAGTGGTGGCGCAGATATGGAAAAGATAATGATGGGCGCATCTTTGGGTATCTATGAATACATGAAAGATCAGCCAATGCTCAAGGGCGTTAGTGATCTTATGAATGCGTTTCAGACGCAAGCTAAAGATATGCCTAGCCGCGTATATAACATCATGTCCGCAATCTCAAAACAGGCAACCACATTTGGGATAGGCGGATCGCCTGCTGGCGCGTATTCATCTGCCGTTGCTGCCGTGGAACGGATTATGAAGCCTGAGAAAAGCCAGGTAATGGAGGCATTCAGCGAAGAAGAGAATTCCTTTACCGCTGGCGCGGCAAAAGGCTTTTGGGAGGCGATGAATACATATTGCTCACGTAACCCATTGTGTTCTGACAAATTGCCACCGCAGCTAGATCCTATTACAGGAGAAGTTAAGAAGATTGGTCAGGGTAATTGGTCGGAGGCATTCAATCCATTTAAGCGTTCTGATGGCACTTGGTCTGACGCATATCGTGTTCTTGCACAATATGGGATACCGGCGTATAGGCCACCTAAAAAGATGGATGGGGTTGAACTGAATGCGCAGCAATATAATCGCTGGATAGAACTGGCTACAAGAGATGGCAAGCTGGAAAACGAGGTCAGGATGATTGGCGATAATAGTGGTGTTCAGCGTCTCGCTGAGAAAGATCTGTCTGCCGCACAAGGCGTGATTAACAAACATATATCAGATGTGTATTCTGATGCCAAAAAGCTATTGATAATTGAGGATAAAGATCTTGGCGCTGCTATCCAGGCGATCAAAGAAGAGCAAATGATTGAAGGTAAATATAAACGGTAAAAGGAACTACAATGGCTGATTACGCAATTTCCAATGTTGACCGTCGCATAGTCTATACCGGATCGGCTGGCGTAGGCCCGTATGCGTTCAACTTCGAGGTGTTGGCGCAGACGGATATTGCTGTTTACAAGAACAGCACACTGCTGACTCTCACGACAAACTATACGGTATCAATCAATCCTACCACTGGCGTAGGATCTGTCACGCTGACCTCTGCTGCTACCAGCGCAGATACCATCACCATCGTCGGTGCCAGAGCGATTGAGCGCACGACTGACTTCACCACTGGCGGCGATCTGTTTGCCAATACTCTTAATGATGAACTGGATAGCCAGACAATTCTGACACAACAGGTTGCTGAGACTGCTGAACGTGCGATTAAAGCGCCTGTCACAGATCCAACCAGTATCGACATGACGCTTGCCAGTGCTACTGATCGGGCAAATACGTTCATGTATTTCGATGCTAATGGCGAACCTGCCTATGCTCCGGTTGGTGACTTTGGAGCGCCTAGCGCAATTACACGGCAACTGTTCTCAGGGGATGACTCCACCACGGTATTCACCCTGGCAAGAGATCCTGGTGCTTCTGGATCATCCGTAGTCATATACATGGGTGGTGTTTACCAACAGAGCGATACCTATACGATTGTTGGCGATACACTGACATTCAGCGAAGCACCTGTCACCGGCACTAACAACATCGAGGTAGTGCATTTTGCTGTGACAGACATTGGCGAGACTGATGCTTCTGCCGTGTCTTACATCCCTGCCGGTACAGGGGCAGTGGCTACCAACGTCCAGACCAAGCTGCGCGAGGTCGTCAGTGTCAAAGATTTCGGGGCGGTGGGCGACGGCGCGACTGACGACCAAGTCGCAATCACCGCAGCGATTGACGCTGCCGTCGCTCGTGGTGTCGGTTCGGTCTACTTCCCGTCAGGAACCTACATCATCGGCGGAACAGTGTCGGTTTATGGTGGCAACATCCCCGCAGGAACTTGCCTCACTGTGTTCGGCGATGGGCCATCGTCGCTGATCAAGCGAAAGAACAATGCCATTTCACTCGGTGGTAGTTCGTTCCAGCAGATGCTGAGTTTCTACCCGGTAGCTGACGCGAACGCAAACGTGAAGTTGACCGTTCGCAATCTCGCTCTAGACGGCAACTTCGCCAATCAGGGCATTACGCCAGGAATCGCTGAGCTTGATTATCAGCAGAGTGCGTGTCTAAAAATCGGATCTCGCGCAGCATACGGATTCGACGAGGTCCGCGTCGAAAATGTTACTTTCTACGATCCGCTTGCCGATGGCGTAAACATCGCTGGCAGTGGAGCGCTGACAATGCGCTCTGTTATTTTTAGTGGTATTCGGCAGTATGGTCGCACTGCTGATTATGTGCGCTCCGACATTACGATTACGGCCAGCTACGACGATCTCATTTTGTCTGATTTTGACATCGACAGCCTTGAGGTCGAACTCAACAGCGGCGCGACATCATACGCGCATCGCACCGTCATCAGCAATGGCATAACGCATGACCGCCTTGATCTGGCTTACGAGGGACTGACGAGCGGGTATTACCCCGTTCACATGAGCAACGTGATCGCGCGCAAGTTCGCTTATTTGCACGTGCCGCAAATGTTCGCTGACAACTGCCGATTTGATGTCTCGTATCCTATCCGTTTGCTATATGGGTATTACACGTTTAACGGTTGCCGGTTCTTCGGCAACTCCGATATTAGCGGCGCGTCAACAGTAGGGCTTGTCTACATGGCCTCCGGCACCACGGCCATCAAATCAGCCGAGTTTAATAACTGCACTTTTGACGCCGATCCTGCCGTTCCAAGGGCTACGCTTCCTCATATGTATTGGCAGGATTTTACGGCAACGTCGCGCATCGATGTGTCATTCAGGTCGTGCCGGTTCCTCGCGCCTGGTTACGGAATACGCGCCCGGGCTATCCATCTTCGCGTGCAAGGGTGCGAATACGCAGGAAGTGATGCCCTGATATTACACAACGCATCGACATCGGCATACGGCGAGAGTTTGATCGTTGCCAAAAACAATTATGTGACAAACCCGGTTGGCGTTGTGCTGCGCCTTGGCGATGTCGGTTCCGGTGGAACCGTGCGGTTTTTCCTTGACGGGAACACTCCGTATTACGACGGCGGGGTGATGAGCCTTACGGGGGCAAGCGCCAACAGTCGCTATGTTTCTCCGCGTGGGGCTGGCTCCGCCTACATTGTCCCGGTATTGGATGTTCTGGAAACTGACACGACGCCAGCCGATCAGGGTTACTACATCAAAGGGCAGAGGGTCAGATATCGTAACGTATCAACCGGGAATCCTGCGGGAGCCGTCTGCACAACTAGCGGGGTTGTTCTCAAAGGTGCTTGGACTACCACGACCGCCTACACTCGCTGGAATTTCACCAGCAACGGCGGCAGGACCTACATGGCGCTCAACGCCGCAACGTCCGGGGCTACGGCTCCAACACACTCGTCCGGCTTCGCATCGGATGGTGGCGGCGTTGTGTGGCGATACTTGCACAGTTCCGTGACGACGGAGGCTGCATGGGTTGCGGCCACAGCATACGTGGCTGGCAACATTCGATACAACGGCAGCAACGTCTACATCGCAGAAAGCGCAGGAACATCCGGCGGCACTGCGCCAACTCACACGTCAGGGTTCGCACCGGACGATGGCGGTGTTGCGTGGAGGCATACGGCGGACTTTATAACTGCCGCCGTATTCAAGGCCGAGGCCGCGATCGCGTAAATAATTTTTACGTAAATAATAGCTAACCAACCAACATGACCTACACCTTTAATAAAGGAAAATAAGAAATGGCATATACAAAAGTTAAAGCAAAGCAAATCACTTACAAGAGTGATGCAACAGGTGCGGCTGTAGTTTCGCTGCACGACAAGTTGGGTGAAGCAGTGAGTGTTAAGGATTTTGGAGCAGTGGGTGATGGNNCCGCGATTCAGGCGGCGCTCGATGCTGGCGCTGGTTCGACAGTCATTTTCCCAGAAGGCACTTATTTAATCAGTGACTCGCTGGAGCCGTCTAACGACACCACAATCATTCTTGCCTCGGGTGTTGCGATCAATGTCGAGGCAAGCTCGTTCGGAACAGGTGATGCAGTATTCCTGATTGACCTGAAAGACGGCATCACGATCAACGGCAATGGCGCGACTCTTACCGGCCAGCGCGAAGGCACAGGAACATCACTAATATCTGCTGGCGTTGCAATTCGCGGAAGTACAAATATCAGGGTCGCGGACTTGAACTGCAACGATTTCGGTGGCGATGGTTTTTATATTGCGGAGGCATCCGACAACTCTGTTTGGTATTGCGAAAATGTCTGGATTGACCGTTGCAAAGCCAATAACAACATGCGGCAGGGCTTGTCGCTGGTTTCCTGCAAAAACTTTTGGGCTGATGATTGCGTATTCAGCAACACGAATGGCAAGTCTCCCGCCGCTGGCGTGGACGTTGAGCCGTCCGGCGGTTCAACGTTAATTGTAAATTGCAACTTCAAAAACTGCGTAGGCACGATGAACGCTGGCGCGCAGTTTACTTCCGTGCTAGGTGGTAACGCCACTTTAATCACTACCAACGTGGGGTTGGTGTTCGACAACTGCGTAGCAATAGACTCCATCACTTCCGGAATGATCGGGTTCGACATAGCCAATCATAAGGCAGGCATGCTGAACGATGGCAGGGTTTTGCTTCGCAATTGCTTGGCAAGGAACATATCAAGCTACGGGTTGGTTATCAGGAATATTGACAAGACAGCGCAGGGTATCACCGTTGAAAACTTCCAGTCCATCGACACGAACACTGCACAGGCAACGACATACGGCGGCAACGCACCGGTTTCCATATACGCCACCAGTTCGGCAAACTGGCCGAACCCCGGCAACGTGATGATTAACGGCTTGCTTGTCATTGACAACACCGCAGATCGGACGCCCTACTACATAAGCGGTGGCGGAACAGCATGGGATAACATCATTATCCGCACTTTGGATTGGCGAAATTCGGTGGGCGAGGCTTCATTTCCTTTCATGGATGCGCTGACTACAAACACCTATGTTCAATTCATCCCCGAGCCTTATAAGGTCAACAGGACGGCAAATCTGACTCTGACGGCCAGATATTCAAATTTTAAAATGAGCAATAAAGGGGCCGGTGGCGCGGTGGTATTTACGCTTCCTCCGGTCGCACCCGGCCTCACATTTCTCTTTGAAGTGTTCGCCGCTCAGATTTTGAGGATAGACCCAAATGCCAGTGACAGACTATGGCCCTACGGCACAGGAGATGGAACTTACATTGAATCCAGCACAGTCGGCAGCACGGCGGTTGTTTCAGCAAATCAAGACGGTACGGATTGGGTCGTTCAGCGGTTCGGCACTTGGGTTGACGAGTAAAAGCGAGTGGCCTTCTAACCAACCAACATGACCTACCTATTTAATAAAGTAAAATAATGGAACTATTTATCCTTTTTACCGCATTGCAACTCGGTGACATCTACACCACGCACACCGCCCTGAAACAGGGTGGTCGCGAGTTGAACCCAGTGCTGGCATACCTGTTCGGAAAGTTTGGACACATGCCGGTTCTGGTTGTAAGTAAAGTTATAGCTGTTTCTTTGGTCTATCTATACGTATTGAATGTGCCAATCATTCTTGGCATTCTGTCTGCTTTATATGTTTATGTGGTATTCAATAACTACAAACAAATTAGGAAGTAACAAATGGAAACTCAGGGGCTATTCAATATCGCAGTTGCTTGTGCCGGTGCTTTTGGTGGTTTCTTGATTAAGTCTATTCTTGATTCAGTGAAAGAACTAAAGCGCACCGATGAAGTATTACACAAGCGCGTGACTGAATTAGCCTCTGATCTTCCGGCCACATATCTTCGCAGGGATGACTTCATGCAGTATCTCACCCGCATGGAGAAAACTCTTGAGCGCATCGAGAAGAAGATTGATGAGAAGGCAGATAAAAAATGATAACTTTATTGACTACGCTGGCATCTTTTCTTGCTGGTGGCCTGCCCAAGATCCTAGATTTCTTCCAGGATAAGTCAGACAAGAAACATGAACTGGAAATGGCTATGCTCCAGAAGGAACGGGAACTGGAGATCCTCGCTAAAGGCTATGCGGCACAGGCCAGGGTAGAAGAAATCAGGACTGACCAGATATCAATCCAGGCCCATGCCCAGGAACGGCAGTCTCTCTACCAGCATGACATCGAGATCGGCAAGGGTGCCAGCCAGTGGATTATAAACCTACGCGCCAGTGTCAGGCCGGTCATTACCTATGGTCTTTTCTTACTGCTTGTTTTAATTGACGTTTTCGGCCTATACTACGCCATATCCACCGGAGTTCAATTCGTGGACGCAATGAATCAGATCTGGGATGATGACGCGCAGTTGATCTGGGCAAGCGTAGTGGCTTTCTGGTTTGGCAGTCAAGCATTCAGCAAAAGATGAATATCTCGGGCAAGTGTCTTGAGATTTTGAAGCACCATGAGGGCATTCGATACCGCCCGTATCAATGCCCCGCTTTGTTGTGGACTGTAGGAGTTGGGCATGTCATTAATCAGTCGCACATTAAAATCCCCGTACAAGAGAGACGGGCGCTACCTATCCCTGATGGATGGGATCGCACGCTCTCAGCGGATGAAGTGGACGCGCTGCTTAAACANNATATACAAGGCGCTGCTGACGCTTTTTTAATGTGGACAAGAGGTGGTGGCAGGGTGCTGCCTGGATTAGTCAGGAGACGTAAGGATGAGCGTGAACTCTACCTTAGTGAACCAGAAGTCGATTGAGGCTGGCTATCACCTATTAAAGGCGACCGCATTCTCAGGCATCAAACTCCCAAAGAAAGTAAAGTTCAAGGCAAGCAGTCTATCAAAGTATTGGGGGATGTACATCTGGCCTGACAATATCCTAATAGTAAACACCAGAATCAGGAGCGTTGACTTTATGCTGAAGGTAATAGCGCATGAGATGATTCACTCTGCCTGGGAAACAAACGCTCCTTGTGCATCTGACCATGAACTGCATGACGGAAACTTCAATGCACTGGCAGATGTGATATGTCACGAGATGAAATGGAAAGGTGGGGTGTAATGGCGTCTCATAATCAAAAATGCACTGATGAAGAATTTATCGAGATATGGAATAAATTTCATTCAACTTCTGATGTCGCAAAAGAAATCAATGTTGCTGAAACTAGTGTAAGAAAAAGACGGCGGTTAATAGAAAGCCGATACAACATAATTTTGCCATTAAAAGATCGTCTTGGAAGGAAGTTATATGACGAGTCTATGTTGATTACTTCTGACCGCGTAGAAGTAAAGTTTAAACTAAACGATGGTGTGGTTTTAGTGGCCGGAGATCAGCACTACTACCCAGGTCAGATTCCTGTGTCTCACAGGGCATTAGTCCATCTTGCAAAAAAGATTAAACCTTTTGCTATTATTTGGAATGGAGACGCATGTGACTTTCCAAGTATCTCAAGGCATCCGTCTATCGGCCACGAAAAGTATCCTTCTGTTCGTGAAGAATTAGATACCGTTTCGGAAAGGTCTGAGGAGATTATTAAAGCATCTCCGAATAGTAAACGGGTATGGAACTTGGGCAATCATGACCTTCGCTTCGAGAGTCGTTTGGCCGCTATGGCTCCCGAGTACAAAGACGTTGACGGCATTCATCTAAAAGACCATATACAAGGCTGGATTCCTGCGTGGTTTGTCACGATAAACGAAGGGCAAGCGTCTCATACCGAAATCCGTCACAGAGAAAAAGGAGGTATTCACGCAGGGTATAACAACACAAAAGAGGCTGGTGTCAACCTAGTAACAGGACATGACCATAGGGCTGAAGTCGTACCTTACGACGACCGTAGAGGTCGTAGATACGCGGTACGTCACGGAATGACCGCAGACTCATGCCGTGATCCGCAGTTTGTCAATTATCTGGAAGGCAGGAAAACCAACTGGCAATCAGGATTTGCGGTTCTCACCTATAAGAATGGGGTATTGCTTCAGCCGGAACTAGCTTTAAGATTTGATGATGACTCGTTTCAGTTTCGAGGTGAAATCATCAATGTATAGACCAATAGACGTGTCGAAAAAATGAACGAATCTCGACCAATGATATTTTCGCTTTTCGCGAATTACGAATATCCGGTGCCGCGCCTGCTCACAAGCCTTCACAGCCTCGACATTTACGTATTTACCATATTCAAGTAGCGCCTCCCGAACAACCTTAATGTCGCTCATAACTTATTCTCCATAATACCTAAGCACGGTTTCAAAAGCGGTGATCGTGGCCTTTATTTGTTTGGCGTCCTCCCTCTTGTTGGCGCTAAACACGGCGCACCATTTGCCGGCTTTGTGTCTTTGAAGATCTGCGCGCAACGACGCAAGCATGAAAGATAAGTCCTGCCGCACAATATACCCCACCGCCTCATCCGGAATTTCTACTTTCATTTTCATCTCCAGGCCTCCGTTAAGATTTTAAATGCTGCCGCAACCGGAACTGGCGCTGTGGTACGATGACGACAGCATCCAGTTCCGTGGGGAGGTTATTCCGGTTTAGCATCCTTAGGCAGCTTCGCCCCAAGTGCTGCCAGCCTAGCTTTGTATCTTGACTCAAACATTGTCTTGATTAGTTTAGGCAGTTTTCCGATCGGCTCTTCGTTCGCATCCCTGAGCATCCGTATTTTGGTCATCCTTTCCCTGACCTCGGTTTTCTGGTGGTTAGCCACCTGATTGGATACCGCCTCGAACCGCTGAAGCCACGCACCTGGGTCTGGCAAAAACTCGCTAGGCTCCGTCTTATTGGGCAGGTATAGTGGGATATCATCAGACGACCGCGCTTCGCTTGTAGCCTCTTCTGGCGGTTCCTCATCGGTATTTGGCGTGGTGTCAGCCGCCTTGATGACAGGTTCCTCTGCCGGCTTCTCATCAATGACCGTAATCACATCAAGGTTATTACGTATCGGGATGACCGGAGTGACATCCTTTTCTGTCGGGAAATCCTGCGCCTCTTCTGCCGTAATCAATCCCTTGAGAACGTCAGGAAAGGCATCCCGCAAGGCGAATCCCCTGGCTCGCATCTGCATCATGCGGCGGGTGTATTGCGTCCACGGCCCCTGCTTGCCCCACAGTCCAGCCCGTTTCGCATCGTTGACCGAGAACTTGACGGTCACTGGCTTACGATCCTTCCTCTTGGCTATACACACTGCGATCAGGTTGTCACCTTCACCCTCAAAGAATTCCTCGACATCCTCGCAGGCAGAACTGGCCTGCACCAGCGCCATTGCTGCATCGCCGTAAACGCTAGGCTTGCCGTTGATGACCGCGATATTCTGGAGCGCCTGCATCGGTGCCAGCCCGATCTCGTAACCCCACTGAACACATACCATGATGTCGTTAGGCTTGCCCTGATAGGCCTTTGGAACCATGCTGGACTGCGACAGCATCTTGCTGAACTCCATCGCCTCGGTCATGGTTGCCGGTGCGAATCCCTTTGTTGTTGTCAAATTCATTTTGACTCCTTGATTGTCAGATTAGACTGCCTGATTGTGTAAGCTGGCTTGGCTGGAACGATCCGTTCTGGCTGCGCCTTAAAGTTCCTAACGCCCCACTTGATCTGCCATTTGCCAGCAATAGCTAATGGCTTTTCACCCATCATTTCTTTTAGTTGCCCCTCCCATTTGGTGCGATTGTTTTCCAGCTCGAGCAGCGCCGCCTTTGTATCAATCAATTTCTCTGCCAGTTCAGCCGCAAAGTCAGGCAGATTGATTGGCGGAACGTCGTTAATGTCAGGGAACATTCTGTCTGCATCCTTGCTGTTCTGCGCAGGATACATTGTGACTTCGCCACTTTCTTTGTACTGGTTCAACTTGCCCTGAAAGCCAAGCGCCGTCTTGTGGATGGCATTTACCGTAGGTTCATGCCTGGCGTAAACGAATACGCGCATCTCGATGCCCTGATACAGAACGCAGACAGCGCCCCACTTGTGGCCGAGTATATCCATCTGTGCCTGCAACTGTATCGGACCGCGATACAATGCTGGCGCATCCTCTGGCAAATTCTTTGTCAGCTTTGATTCAAGGCAACCTGGCCCGTCCAGCGTCAGGCTATCCATGCCGATGATATAGATGCCCTTGTCAGGATCAGTGCTGATGACCTTGCCACCACCATCAACCCTGCCATCCAGACTGCAACAGATCGGGATATCCTTGTGAAAGAATGCTTCAGGGAAATCCGTCTCCGCATCTGTACCAACCAGCCGTTGCGCCGCCTCGTTCAGAATAATTTTTTCCAGCCTATTGCCCCAGCCCATTGCTTCGTTGCTGATGTCCGGTCTTTCCTTGCCATTAATCGCGTCAATACTGGACTTCAGTTCATCGTTCGGGCTGCGATATTTGCTGTAACCCATCACCGCTGGCAACCTGCTTGCGGACAGCATCGTGTCCGGCGTGACTTTACCTACCATTTTTCCTGCCCCCCATGTAATAGCGTTTAACGTGCGTCTTTCCGAACCTTGTCTTTACTTCGCACATGTATCCCCTGATCTTTTCTCCGTCGTCTGTTTGCCTTAGATCGTTGATCCGGCTGGCTAACCTCNNCCTCGTTATCCCGTACAACTTTATTGCTTCCAGGCTGGTCAGCGTTTTGCCCGACTTCAAGTGTGCTAACACCATCTCTGTTTGTGACATATGATTTTCCTCTCTTCCATTTCATTGAACATTGAAAACACTTCCACCTTTGTCTCATGCCATCTTTGCTTTTGACATAAATACCACGCTGTACGGAGCGGCGGCTTTGACAGTTAGTGCACCATCTGAAACCGTCGATGCTGGTGACTTCTTCAACCATTTTCTATATTCCTCAATCGTTTTCTTGACGTTAGTTTTTGCTGCGTTTGTTGGCGTCCACTTGCAATTCTGATCCGCTATGTATTTGCCGCGTGATCGCAGATACTCTATTGCCTCGGTCAGCTTCATTACTTACTCCTTATCGACATTGAAAATCCGACAGCAATCAAGCCGCAGACACCAGTGATATTTCCAAGTGCCGCAGCGAAATTGATATCGGTCCATGTGTAATACATGAGAGAAATGCTGCTGATAAAAAAAGACATGCAAGCCATCTTGTCGTAATCATTGAACTTCATTTGCCCTCCGTAGTAAGTTGGAAACCTGAGACGTATGCCACTGCCCACCTTTGACGGTTGGCACATTCCTGCGCTTGAACTCTTCCGCGATTTCTCTGGTGCTGGTCATGCCCAGCGCCTGGACTTCGCGTAGTATCGGTAGAATTTTTCTGGTGTATTCCAGCGCCTGCGCCC
>DOXE01000068.1:3218-7694 GCA_003519205.1 Chloroflexota bacterium | reverse complement strand
ACCCAATATCCCAATGAATTTGACCCAACTTTTGAAAGTT
The DNA here is from genome assembly GCA_003519205.1 of Chloroflexota bacterium. GTDB lineage: Bacteria > Chloroflexota > Anaerolineae > Promineifilales > Promineifilaceae > UBA11865. Next base: position 7,654 of record DOXE01000068.1, on the reverse strand, counting down.
TTGGCAGCAACTACATCACCACGATATTTGAGGATCAGGCAGGCACGTTGTGGATTGGTACATTAGGTGGCTTACTCACATTTGAGCCCGAAAATGGAACTTATTCTCAATACTCGCTTGTTCGGTTGATCACTGAACGGATCCCAGAAGGTCCTGAACGAGCAAAGATTCAATCAATATTACAAGATGAAGCTGGAAGATTATGGATAGGCACCAGAGGGGAAGGGCTTTTTGCGGTTGACCCACAATCAGGCCGGAAAGTGCGATATCTCTACGAACGAAATAACCCACATAGTCTCAGCTCTAATACCGTATACTCCTTATTGCGCGATCAATTTGGTACGCTCTGGATAGGTACGGAAAATGGTCTCGATAGGTTAGATCCAGACGAACAGCAATTCACTCACTATCGAAACGACCCAGACGTTTTTGATAGTTTAAGTGACAATGAAATACACTCCATCTTTGCCGACGAGGCAGGAATTCTTTGGATTGGGACGAGTATAGGGGGTCTCAATAAGTACGATCCCTACAAGATAAAGTTCGATCACATTCAAGCCGGCCGTAATGGGCAGGACGGATTGAGTCATCCCCAGGTCTGGACCTTCTATCAAGATGATTCGGACAATCTCTGGATTGGAACCAGCGCTGGTCTAGACCGATTAGATCTCCAAACAAGGCAGATGACCCATTTTAATCATGATCCGGATGATTCCGGGAGCCTCAGCAACGATTACGTCACCAAGATAATTGAAGATAAAAATGGCACGCTTTGGTTTGCTACCCAAGGAGGTTTAAATCGATTCGATCGAGGGGAGGAATCCTTTTATCGATACTTGGCAGATGCTGATGATCTTACTTCACTCAGTAGCCCATTCATAAACGATATCCACGAGGATGAGTCAGGTTATATATGGATTGGTACGACCGGAAGTGGGCTCGATCGGTTTGATCGAACTAACAACCGTTTCACCAACTTTCAATATCAAATAGATGATGCGCCGGCCGATACTTTACCCGAGAATACAATACTTAGCTTCTTCGAGGATTCCGGCGCCACCTTATGGGTTGGAACCATGGGGGGACTCATTGAAGTCGATCTGGCTACGGACTCCTTCTCCCATTACCGACATGATCCCGAGGATCCGGGCAGCCCGAGCCATAATATCATCAATGCCATCCATCGAGATTCAAGGGGAACCTTGTGGTTGGCCACAGCAGCTGGCCTCGATTGGTTTGATCCTGCAGGGGAACGCTTTGGTCACTTCCGCGAAGAGGATGGCTTGCCGAACAATACGGTTCTTGGAATTTTAGAGGATTCGGAAGGATACCTTTGGCTGAGCACAAACAGAGGCTTATCAAAATTTAATCCTGAAGATGGCAGTTTTAGAAATTACGACACAAGCGACGGCTTGCAATCCCTGGAATTCAATCGTGGCGCTTTCTACCAAAACGAGTATGGCGAAATGTTTTTTGGTGGTATTAACGGGTTCAATCTTTTCCATCCCAATGATGTACATGATAACCCTTACGCACCACCCCTAGTCTTAACAGACTTCCTGATTGGCAATGAATCCGTAAGGGTTGGGTCGGATTCTCCATTTGAACAAACGATTCAGCAAATGGATAGGATCGTGTTACCTGGTCAAGATAATGTAATCACTTTTGAACTTGCCTCTCTACATTATGGCGCGCCAGAGGAAATCAACTATGCCTACATCATGGAAGGGTTTGACTCTAAATGGAATTTGATAGGAAACAGGCGATTTGCCACGTACACCAATCTACCACCTGGCGAATACACATTCCGGGCAATTGGCTCTAACAGTGACGGTGTATGGAACGAAGAAGGCCTGGCAGTAAACATCAGTATCCCCTTTCCTTTTTGGCAATCCTGGTGGTTTGCCGCTTTGCTGCTCGTGCTGGTGGTTGGTTCGATCGTAGCCGGTTTTAGGTTGCGGACCCGAAGTATTGAAGCCCGCACCCGCGAATTGGAGGTACAAGTAACAGCCCGGACAATCGAAGTAGAGGCCCGTCGTGAAATTGCTGAGGGATTGCGCGAGATCCTCATCCTGCTCAATTCCAACAGGTCGTTGGAAGAAAGTCTGCACTATATCGTTTCCCAAGCTGCGCGGCTGACAGAGGCAGAAGACGCGATAATTTTCCGCTATGACGTCGAAAATCCGATGACGATTGTGGCGACTAACCCGGGCGGTCAGATAAGGTATTCTCCAGATGCTGCCATCTATTCCGTGACTAAGAACTGGGCCGAGGAAGATTTACTCAACCAGAAGCCACTTGTCATTCCTGATTTTGTCGTCTACTGGTTGGCTCATCCCAATGTTCGAACGGGTAATCCTCCTTCTTATCGAGCTGTTTTAGGAGTCCCCCTATTTCTTGGAGCGGAGATTTATGGGGGGTTAATCATGTTTTACAACCAAGAAAGGGCCTTTTCGGATGAAGATCTGGAACTTGGATCCACCTTTGCCGATCAAGCAACTTTAGCCATCGCCAACGCACGTCTGCGTGAACAGGCCGAACAGACAGCGGTTGCCATGGAACGCAGCCGGTTGGCCCGGGAACTACATGATGCGGTGACCCAAACGATTTTTTCAGCCAGTTTGATCGCCGAAACCATAGCGCCGGTATGGGAGAGCGATCAAGATGAAGGTCGAAAGCTATTGCAAGAACTCAGGCAATTGACCCGTGGCGCCTTGGCTGAAATGCGCACATTGTTGTTGGAGTTGCGTCCATCGGCACTTGAAGAATCCAGCTTGCCCGATCTACTAAATCAACTGGCGGAGGCGGTGGTTGGACGAACAGGGTTACCCGTGAAAACGCAAATCGAACCGACTTGTGAGATCCCAACTAATGTTAAAGTTGCTTTGTACCGCATCGCCCAAGAATCTTTGAACAATGTCATGAAACATGCCCGGGCATCCCAGGTTAAAATAAACCTGTGCGGCTGTTCGGATAAAAAGGGAGTAAGATTAAGTGTATGGGACGACGGTCGAGGCTTTGATCTTGACGAAGTTCCACCTGATCGTTTGGGATTGGCGATCATCCGAGAACGGGCACATGCAATCGGGGCCGATATGTCAGTCGAGAGCCATCTCGGACAAGGATCTCGGATCTCGGTTAAATGGTATGAGGTCAAGAAAAATGCAAAAGACTGATCAAATACGAGTAATGCTTGTCGACGATCATGATATGGTTCGGCGTGGTCTGGCTACATTTTTAAAGGTGAATCCTGATCTTGAGCTGGTTGGCGAAGCAAGAGATGGGGCAGAAGCACTGGCTGTGTGCAATAGGGTGAAACCGGATGTCATACTGATGGATCTGGTGATGCCCGAAATGGGTGGGGCCGAGGCGACCCGAGCTATTCTTCAAAACTGGCCAGACGTAAAGATCATTGCCCTCACCAGTTTTCAGGAAAAAGATCTCATACACGAAGCGCTCCGGGCGGGAGCCACTGGTTATCTGCTTAAAAACGTCACAGTGGAAGAATTAGCCGCAGCGGTAAGATCGGCTTATGCTGGACAATTAACGCTTGCTCCTGAAGCTGTACAGGCTTTGCTCCAATCGCCAGCAGACACGGAGCCAACAGGCCCAGCCTATGATCTAACCGACCGCGAAATGGAGGTACTTATCTTACTGGTTGAGGGATTAAACAATCGCGAGATCGCCGAACGGCTATATGTCAGCCGGGCCACGGCCAAGGCACACGTTAGCCACATTTTCAATAAGTTGGGGGTATCTAATCGGGCGGAAGCCATCTCTCTTGCTTTACGCGAAAAGATAGTTACCTGACGGCCTGGGGTTCCAAATCAAAAAATAAGCCACCTGGCTAATATCATTATCCCTCAGTTGCCCGATGCAATCGGGCTTTTTCTGTCCTACACTTTACTCACAACATGTGGAAGTATTGAAAGCTTCAATCCTTAACATGAAGCATTGAAAGATTATCGTTCGACGAACCAGAGCTCATCATACGAATAGACGGTTCTTTCCACTTATCCAAATAACATTCGTTCGAGGCCATGATAGGTTGATGCGAATTTTACTAGCCGATAACCAGCCAAAGGTGCGCTTTGCCCTTCGCGTTCTTCTGGTGAGCATGTCTGATATTTCCGTGGTTGGCGAGGTGACTGACGCTGATGAACTGGTCAGCCAGATCGATTCTACCAATCCTGATATGGTTATTCTCGACTGGCAACTGCCAGGATTAAGGGAAATCGGCTCAATATTGGCCCTGCGTAAGGCCCGGCCCGATCTATTTGTTATTGCATTGAGTGGCCGGCCGGAGTTGGGACAAGCAGCCCTGGATGCTGGGGCAGATAATTTCGTCAGCAAAATCGATCCGCCTGATCGCTTACTGGCTACAGTAAGTAGATTTCAGAAGCAACTTAGTGGCATGCGGGAAGAGACTTGATGTT
>DOXE01000068.1:0-3099 GCA_003519205.1 Chloroflexota bacterium | reverse complement strand
CACTAGCCGACGCTATTCGGGCAGCTTATCATGGCCGTTCAACGCTAGCCCCAGAAGCAGCCCAATTACTGATCCAATCTAACGATCACGGTGCTATCCCGGACTACGATCTGACTCCACGTGAACTGGAAGTGCTGGATTTATTGGTAGAAGGCTTGAATAATCCCGAAATCGCCGCGAAATTGAATGTCAGCCGTTCAACAGCCCGGGCCCACGTCAGCCAAATATTATCCAAACTCGGGGTCTCAAATCGCGCTGAAGCCATTGCGCTGGCTTTCAGGTCAGGTCTGGTGAATTGATGGTCCCCAGATTTTTCACCTATACAAGGTGCAAATTGGACACCTGTCCAATCAAAATTCCCACAATTGCCTGATGTGGATATGTGATGGATTTGAATAAACTTGAGGTCATAAGTTCCATAGCCCCGGATAGTAATGGAGGACATCCTACCCGAGGCAGTTGGCAATGGATCAATTCACCTTCGTAGGGGCAGCCCTGTCTCCTCCACTGCCACTGGTTCCTATTTTTATAGTGTATTGAGCCGTTCAAAATCNNAGCAGGACGGCGCCGGCCGCTGCCTGTTCCGTCGTCTCCAGGGATTGTACTGGCAAGCCAAAAACATCGGCTACGATTCGCTGCCAAAGCGAACTACGAGCCCCACCCCCAGCCATGACGATGCGGCCGGGTCGCGCACCAATTTCTGCCAGAATCGAATAAGCATCATAACAAGCCAGGGTCACGCCCTCCATTACAGCCCGCACCAATTCTGCCCGGCCGTGGCTGGCGGTCAATCCCAGAAATAGGCCACGGGCTAATGGATCCATGTGCGGCGTGCGTTCGCCNNACATTTACTTCAGCGGCCGGCAATATCAATTGTCCACCGGTGCTGATGGTCAAGAGCAGCGTCAGGTCGTCGATCACACCTGCACCTAACATCCCACATGCCGTATCGGCTGCCCCTGTGACCACAGGTATACCGGATGCCAGGCCAAGGTCTTTTGCAGCTCTCCTGGTCAATTGGCCAGCGATGCGATCGGAGGGCAAAACTGGGGGCAGTTGGTCCTCTTGAATGTCTAACAATTTTAGTAGTTTGCCCGACCATGCTCGCTGGCGTGGATCTAATAATAATGTGCCAGAGCCATCACTGGGATCGGTGTGCAGTTCGCCCGCCAGTAGCCAGCGTAAATAATCCTTGGGCGCCAAGATCATCTCAACCTTCTGCCACAGATCAGGGCGATGTTGCTGGTACCAGCGAATTGTGGCGGCTTGAAAGCCGGTAGCTATGGGGCTGCCAGTTAATTGTACTAATGGTTCGGCTCCAATCATCTCCGTGATTTCAAGTACCTGGTCCTTACTGCGCTGGTCAGGCCAGATTACTGCCGGAGCCAATAGCTCCATGGATCCATTCAGGAGCACGGTGCCGTGCATCTGACCCGAAAGGCCAATGGCCATGATCGATGGTGGATCTTCTTCAGCGCTTTCAATGGCCTGGTGAACGGCTGCTACCGTTGCCTGCCACCAATCTTCTGGCCTTTGCTCTGCATACCCCGGTTGAGGGTGATAAATATGATATTCGGCACTGCCTCGACCTAAAATTTGCCCAGAGGCTTTCATGAGCAGGGTTTTCACCGAAGATGTACCGAGATCGATCCCTAATAATTGCATATTCCCTGAAGGTAGTTCAAAAGATTTATTCACAAAACTCCAATCGGGCAACGCCATTCATGAATTGTCATCCACTGCAAGTATTCTAACACCATTTTCGTGTTCTCCTTTTTGCGTTTTTCCTCGCGGTTATAGCTGGCCCCTGGTATATTGGTAACTGGTCTGATGGGAAGTTAATGGATGGATAATCAATGACGAATCACACTTTCCGCTTACGCTTCCCGTTGGCAGCCCTACTATCTCTCCTCGTATTGACCGGTCAGATCCTTGCTCAAGAAGAAGTTCCTTGNNCGGGAAGCCACTGCCCAACAGGCTTGCCAGATGACCTCGTTATCGACTGTGGTTATCTCGTGGTGCCTGAAGATTACGAAGAAGTAGGAGGCGACTCGATTCGCTTGCCCGTTTATATCCTTCGGAGCCAGAACGCACATCCTACTCCTGATCCGATAGTCTTCATGACTGGACTGCCAGGGGCTATGGCGCTACCGGCCGTACATGAGCTGGCTGGATCGGCCATTCTGCACGACCGCGACATTATCTTGCTTGAACAGCGAGGAACTGGTTTAGCCAATCCCGACCTGAATTGCGATACTGGTTTATTAAGCGACGGAGCCGTTTCGTGTCTGGAAAGCTTAAGGGATAATGGGATTGAGCTAGAACATTTTACTTCTTCAGCCATGGTGTTTGATTTAGAGGCCCTTCGGAACGCTCTTGGCTATGAAGCCTGGAACCTTTACGGCAATTCTTTCAGCAGCCAGATCATGCTCAAGGCATTGGATCAGTATCCACAGGGCATTCGCAGCCTTGTTTTAGACTCGGTCCAGCCAACGACGGTTAGTATTTATGAGACGGTATCTGGCAACTACGTTCGGGCACTAGAAACATTTTTTGAGGAATGCGCTAACGACAAGGAGTGCCAGGCCGCTTATCCTGATCTGGGCCAGCGATTCTATTCACTGGTCCAAGATCTGAACTCAAGTCCAATATCCCTCGAGATCGTGAATCCATCGACGGGAAATCCATCCATCGTCGAAGTAGATGGAAATTGGTTATTGGCTCAAACCTATGATGCATTATACGGGGAAATTAACAGGAACGATCCGCTGGGATATTGGCCATTATTGATCAACCAACTCGAGCAAGGTAATACGGAGTTGATACGACCATGGATAGCTAACCCGGTTGTGGATTGGGAAGAAATTCTCACATTTGGGCTTTATTTTTCCGTGATGTGCCAGGATTTCTATCCAGTTGCCGATGCCGATCTTCTGGCCGAAGAAGCGGCTACCTACCCCGAGTTGGAGACCTGGTCAAAAAACGCCTTTGCCAGGCAAATTTGTGAAGCTTGGGATCTGTCGACTACATCACCGTTAGCCAGAACGGCCGTTTCTAGTGACATTCCGGCGTTGCTCCTAGCTGGAACACATGATCCGG
>DOXE01000275.1 GCA_003519205.1 Chloroflexota bacterium | reverse complement strand
CTCTGGTAACGGCTTAGCTTGACTTGCGCCACGCCAAGTCATACAATCCGCCCAAACGATCTGGTGCTAGATATTCTTCGATACGTTCATCCAGCAAGCCTTGTTCTTTCGCGAGTCTTGGCCAGCCAAAACGTTCGTCAAGCGAACCTGGAAACGTGTTCAACTAACCCCAATCGCTAAGGAGATGAGGATGGACATCTTTGAGAAGTGCGGTCATTTTACAGCCGCCCGCGAGGCGATGGATGCCGGTTTATACCCTTACTTCGTTCCCTTGGATGATACGGAAGGAACCGAAGTAACAGTCAATGGTCGTAAAGTCATCATGATTGGGTCAAACAACTATCTGGGATTAACCACACACCCAAAAGTGCGTGCGGCCGCTATCGAAGGTATTGAGAAATTTGGCACAAGTTGTACCGGCTCTCGTTTTCTCAACGGAACGCTCAAGCTCCACCAGGACCTGGAAAGACGTCTGGCGGCATTCGTCGGCAAAGAAGCCGCTTTAGTATTCAGCACGGGTATGCAGGTGAATCTGGGTGCCATTTCGGCCCTGGTAGGACCAAACGACTTTGTAATCATAGACAAGGATAACCATGCCAGTATCGTCGATGGCTGCCGCTTGAGCATGGGTAAGATGAAACGCTTTCGACATGGCGACCTGGACCATTTAGAATTCATCATGCAGAAAATACCTGATGATTCCGGAATACTTGTCGTCGTCGATGGCGTATTCAGCATGGGGGGAGATATCGCCGATTTGCCACAGCTTATTCCATTGTGCCAGAAATATGGTGCTCGCATTTATGTGGACGACGCCCATTCGTTAGGCGTCTTGGGAAATGGCCGTGGCACAGCTGCCCATTTTGGTTTGACCGACGAAGTGGATCTGATCATGGGGACCTTCAGTAAATCCTTCGCCTCAATTGGTGGATTCATCGCCGGCGATGAGGAGATCATTCATTACATCCAACACCATGCCCGGTCTCTTATCTTTAGCGCTAGTTTGCCTGCACCTAACGTGATGACCGTGATGGCTGCTCTGGAGATAATGGAAACAGAGCCCCAACACGTCGAACAATTGTGGGATAACGGAAACAAGATGTTGAGCGGATTAAAGAACCTTGGATTCAATACCGGAAATACGCAAACGCCCATTATCCCGGTCATTATTGGCGAGAATGAACCCACGTTCCTAACCTGGAAACTACTATTTGAGCGTGGGCTTTACACGAATCCCGTCGTTTCCCCTGGCGTACCACCTGGTCAATCTTTGTTGCGCACCAGTTACATGGCTACCCACACCGATAAGCAACTGGACTGCGCCTTGGATATTATGGCTAGTGTCGGCCGCCAGTTAGGGCTTATCGTCTGAAATGGCAATTTGCTCGAAAACCGAATATTCAAATGAAATGGGAGCCAATCCGGAACCAAACTCGCAATTTGATCGTTATATTTATTAACAGGTCGCAGGCACTGGCTTGACAACTTTACGCATGGCGATGTTAGGAATGCGTTAACTAAACGTCACCTTAACACAGGGCAAGTAATAAATTTTACCTGTAGACTATATTGAAATAAGCATCAGCAAAGAGTCAATTGCCGCTAACTTCCAGGTTCTCAATGGTAGTCCTTTGGCAATAGGGGCTCTTTATCGATCGATTTGAGGAATAAATGGTTCAGGATCAGCCAACACAGCCTGTTGATATCGTTTACCGAGTGCCTGAAAGACAACGCGGTTGCCGGGGATGCGGTTGCCTAAGCACCTTTTTTCTGGGCAGCGTGCTTCTCCTGGCTGTGATAGTATTTGCCGGGGTCGCTATCACGGGGATGGTCATCTACACTGGCCTATCAGCCGAAATTGAGGATGGGATCGCTGCTCTCGATTCGGTCGGCAGTCGCGAAACGTTTGAGACGACCCGCATCAAAGATCGAAATGGCCAGTTATTGTGGGAGATCTTCGGCGAAGGTAAACGGACCCAGGTGCCTTTGGAGAATATCCCTCAGGACTTGATCAATGCCACTATAGCCACGGAGGATGACACATTTTATGAGAACATCGGCCTCGATGCCCCGTCTTTGGTGGCAGCCCTGATCGCCAACCTGCGCAATCCGGCCGATCGGCCACAAGGGGGAAGCACCATTACCCAACAGTTGGTACGGCACATTGCTTTTGACTATGAGGAGCGCACGTCGATTAGCTATAGCCGAAAGACGAAAGAAGCGATCCTGGCCTGGTTGATGAACAAGAGGTACAGCAAGGATGAGATCCTGGAATTGTACTTGAATGAAATCTATTACGGGAATCTGGCTTACGGTGTTGAGGCGGCCGCCCAAACCTATTTTGGCAAGCCTTCCTCCGATCTCAGTCTTGCCGAGGCCAGCTTACTTGCTGCTCTACCTCAAAGCCCTATCGAGCTCGATCCACTGAATAACTACGAGGCTGCTAAGCAGCGACAGTGGTTAGTTTTGAACCTTATGGTAAGTGAAGGATACATCAACCAGAGAGAGGCTGAAGCAGCTTATCTGGAACCACTTAACTTCATTCCCCAGGAAGTGAGCCTGAAAGCACCGCATTTTTCCGTATACGTCCGGCAGATCCTGGAAGAGCAATTTGGACCGGATGTCGTCGCCAATGGAGGGCTCCAGGTGACCACTACGTTGGATATGGGCTACCAGCGATTGGCTGAATTTTTAGCCCGCCAGCATGTTTCCCGAGTTGGACCTGAACACAACCTGACCAATGCCTCGCTGCTGGCTATCAAACCGGGAACCGGCGAGATACTGGCCATGTTGGGCAGCCTGGACTATCGGGATGAGGGTATTGATGGAAATGTCAACGTCGCCCTGTCTGCCCAACANNGTTGATTATAGCCAATTCGACGGCACGACTTATTCGCCCGTTAACTACGACAACCGCTTCCATGGTCCGGTACGGGTGCGTGATGCCTTAGCCAACAGTTACAATGTACCGGCCGTCCTGCTGCTGCAGGACATTGGCGTTGAACGGCTCGTCGAAGTGGCTGGCCGGATGGGCATTAGCTCTTTTCAGGCCGATCCTGGGCGGTACGGCCTGTCTTTGACGCTAGGTGGCGGTGAAGTAACGCCCCTGGAACTCACCGGCGCCTATGCCACCCTGGCTAATGGGGGCTATCGAGTTCCACCCGTAACCATTTTAAAAGTCGAAAATAGCCAGGGCGAGGTCCTGTTTGAATACCAGGCGCCGGAGCCAGAGCCAGTATTGGATCCGCGGGTCGCCTTTCTGATTAGCGATATACTGGACGACGATCGAGCTCGCGTACCAGCCATGGGTAACCAGAATCCCCTTGACTTACCGTTCCCGGCCGCTGCCAAGACGGGAACCACCAATGACTTCCGGGATAATTGGACTGTCGGCTATACACCTGGGCTAGTAGTCGGCGTTTGGACCGGCAACACGGACAATAGCGAGATGCTAAATGTCAGCGGGTTAACCGGCGCTGCTCCCCTGTGGTCGGCATTTATGCAGGCTGTATACAGTGACTACGATCTCATGAATGTCCTTGGTTATGCTGTTGCTCAACCTCCGAGCGAATTCGTGCCCCCACCCGGGTTGGAACGTAGAGAAATCTGTGACCTGGCTTCAATAACAATCGGCTCTACGGAATGCAATCTTACTGATTCAGAATGGTTTCTGGCTGATAAAGGAGGGCCGGTTCCTGAAACTCTTTCTAACGCGGAGGCTGTCGAATGGATCGAGATCGATCCTGGGGTATGGATAGTTCCGTCCGTGCCGATGCCGACCGTTCCTGAAAATCTGCAAGTCTCGGTGGGCGAAGATATTTTACCTAGCCAGATCTATTGCCACTTTTCTGAAGGAACAGAGGAGAGCCTGTTGCCGGCCGATGCTTTGCCCACGCTCTTCTTATCACCACCCCGCAACCAAGAGAGCCTGAAATCAGCCCACGAGTGGGCATTGGAGCATAATCTGCCAATAATGCCGGCCGAGACTTGTACGGAGGAACTTCTGGCGGCTGCTCGCGATCCGAATATCCCAGCCGTGTGGCGAATTACCAGCCCGAAATCAGGTGATTCGGTCAGTGGAGTCATCCCTATTATTGGCACAGCCGAATTCGACCCCCAAAAAGTGCAATTTTACAAGCTCGAGTTGGGTATGGGCGACTTACAAAACCCCCAATGGGTGACCCTGGGTGAGACAAGTAACACACCGGTGATAAACGGCACCCTGGAGACATTACACGCCGATGCTCTACAACCTGGCGATTATCTACTACGCCTAATCGTGGTTCGGTGGGATGGAAACTACGTAGGTGAACCCCATACAGTCATGCTTACAATTAAATAAAAAGTGACCGTCACTTTCGAAAGTGACGGTCACTTAGGATACAATCTCCTGGTGGTCCCATGTCCAACCTTTGGTGGGGCCAAAATCCTGTTCATCTTATTCGTCAGCAATTCTTGAAGGTGGGATATGGCCAATTATTTCATCACCATCGCCGGTAATATCGGGGTGGGGAAGTCTACCCTGACCAGGCTTCTGGCCGAGCGCCTTGACTGGGAGCCTGTATATGAAGCGGTAACCGAAAACCCGTACCTGGCCGATTTTTACGAAGATATGCGCCGCTGGAGCTTTCATTCCCAGGTATTTTTCCTCTCTCGCCGCCTGCGGCAGCATCACAACTTGCTCCAGAAAAACAGTTCTGTCATTCAAGATCGGAGCGTATATGAGGATGCAGAAGTTTTTGCACGAAACCTTTACCGGCAAGGACATCTAAGCCAGCGTGACTGGCGTTGTTACCTGGATCTGTATGAAACATTGGCCACCTTGTTACGACCGCCCGATCTCGTGGTCTACCTCCAGGCCTCAGTCGACGTGCTCATGAAGCGCGTGCAGACACGGGGACGACCGGAGGAGAGCCACCTCTCCGAGGAGTATCTCGGCGAGGTCAACCGCGCCTACAACCACTACTTCTTCCACTACGGCGCAACGCCCCTCCTCGTGGTCAACACCACCGACGTGGACTTCGCGAGCAGCGCCG
>DOXE01000380.1 GCA_003519205.1 Chloroflexota bacterium | reverse complement strand
TGGCTCATCTTTTCTGGCATCACACTGGGTTTGACAGGATATACTTATTTAGCCGCCCGCATCTTCCCTATTCCACTGGCACTGGCCATGTTACCGTTGCTCGTCGGCCGGTATCGCCGCCCACGACGCTGGCGCCAACTGTTGCTCGTCCTTGGCCTAAGCCTGGTCGTTCTTGCTCCACTATTTATTTACTTTATCAGGCAGCCCGATGCCTTCTGGGTTCGAATTGGCCAAGTAGGGCCAGAAAACANNTGGCCGGCGATCCTTATTGGCGTTTCAATATTCCCGGCCGGCCTTTATTTAATTGGCTTTGGGGCGGGCTGATGGTTGTTGGCTGGCTCTACCTGCTCTTGCGTTATCGCCACCAGGACAATGGCCGCCGGCGGGCAGCATTTTTGCTTCTTTTACTTATGCCCTTGTTTATGTTGTTGCCGACCGCCTTGGCAATTGGCGATATTATCCCCAGCAATTTGCGGGCGATAGGCGTTGCTCCATTCATTTTTTTCCTACCAGCAATTGGTTTTGTCGTCTTGCTTGATGCTTTTCTACGCTGGGCCAGAGGGCTCGTTCAGAGGTGGGGCACAAATGATCCGCGTCTTTATGCCTTAAACCAGCTCACATCTCGGACCACACTGATCCTGGTGATGGCCGTGTTGCTCCTGTTAATTCTTGGTAGCCTGACTACTGCCCGGGCTTATTTCCAGGAGTGGGCCACCCGCGCAGATGTATTTTATGATTCTGATGCAGATCTAGTTCAGGTGGCCCGTTATCTTGAAGAATCGCAAATGATCGATGGCACGGTTTTTCTGGCCGCCCAACATTTCCGCCATCCGACGGTTGCCTTTTTAAGTGATCAATATGAAAGGCTTAAATGGTTGCCTGATAGCCAAGCTTTGGTTTTCCCAGCTGAAGGTCCAGCCACTTATTTGTATCCATACAATAGCCCTCTACCAGATTGGGCATCTGAATTTATGCCGACGGACCCTCGGTTTGAAGGTCCAAAAGGGCCAAATGGCCAGCCAACCTTTCTGCTTTACAGGCAATCCCAACCAACCGCGCCGGCACCACCCAATCAGGTCAACGCCAACTTTGGCAATCAGGTGACATTGCTGGGATACGAAGCGAGCTCGGCAGCGGCCGGTGCTCAGTTACCCGTTACCCTGTACTGGCGAGTGGAGCAACCGGCAACGGCCAACTACACGCCGTTTATTCACCTCGAAGATGCCTGGGGCTATCGCTGGAGCCAACAGGAGACCTTTGCATATCCGGCCGAACAGTGGTCGGCTGGAGATACTGTTGTGCAGAGAGTGGAAGTGCCTCTGCCTATCGGAATGCCACCGGGAGCATATAAACTGCGTGTGGGCTTCTTCGATCCGGATAGTGGCGATCAACTGGCACGTCTAGATAACGCTGGTCGGTATGCAGGCAATGCCCAGGTGATAAACAACGTTCAGGTATTGGTCGGCCCCTTGCCCGAACAAATGCCTGAGCTGGACAACACTTTAAACCTGCCGGTTAACGCCAACCTGACTTTGCTTGGTTATAGCATGGGCCAAGATAAAGTTTTGTCCGGGGCGCCATTTGACCTAAATATATGGTGGGAAGCAACCGATCCCTTGCCGCCGATGACATCTCGCCTGGAATTGGTAGGCTCGGATAATGTGGCTCGTATTCTGCTGAATACGCAACCTGTCTATGGTACCTACCCTTTCGATAGCTGGACAACACCACAATTGGTCATCGACCGCCAGATACTCAGGGTTCCTGCAACGGTCCCACCTGGAGAGTTTATCGTGAGCTTACGATTGTTGGATGCAGCCGAAGAGACGCTCCTGACGGCCGACCTGGGCTCGCTAGTCGTTGAAGGGGCCGGTCGCCTGTTTACGCCACCCAGTCGCCAATTCCCATTATCGGCTACATTTGGAGAGGAGATCTTATTGCTGGGTTACGATTTGGCAAAACGCGGATCAGGCCAATTCGACTTGAGCCTGGTCTGGCAAGCCTTGGCTGAGCCAAACGACAGTTATGCAGTTTTCGTTCACGTGCTCGACCAGGACGGCCGGTGTTGTGTTTGGCAACAGGACCTGGCACCCCAACAAGGGACCTACCCAACGAACCAATGGATAACCGATGAAGTGGTCGTCGACGAATATCTTATCGATCTACCGGCTGATTTACCTCCTGGTTCATATCCAGTTGAGATTGGGCTTTACCTACCAGAAACAGGACAAAGGCTGCTGGTAAGGATGCCGGGTTTGAGAGACAATGACACGCTATTATTACGACCGTTGCAGGTTGAATGACGTATTCGTATCGAGTTTGGTGGAACGATCAGCGTGATTACAGAGATTCAAGATTGGGGACGAGATAGCCTGACCTGGCTTAATCGCCAGACCAGAGGTTGGTTTCTCATCCTTTTTGAGTCCCTAAGGGATGTGCTTTCNNATAACTGTGGCCATCGCCAGCTTCTGGTTTGAGCCATCTCTCGACGTTGAGCCTATACTTGAGCGGTTGGAGTTTATCATCCCGGCTGTGAACGAGTTGTTAGGAGCCAATCTCGACCAAATCGTCGATGCTCGAGGTGCCATCAGTCGATTGTCAGCCTTGCTCCTGATTTGGTCGGCATCCTCGATCTTCTACATGTTAACCCGAGCCATGGACAACATTTGGGAAGAGGCCATGATTCGTCCAGCATGGCGACACCGAGCATGGGCTATTGTGATTACCCTGGCGATTAGCATCCTTTTGTTGATTGGGTCCATCGCCTGGACTTTTGTGGTGCCAGTTCTGAATCGCTTGTTACCAGAGCGCATCATTCAGGTCTCGCCTTATTTAACTGTCCTGGCTTCGGCGTTATTGAGTGTTTTATTGTTCTTGTTACTTTATTGGATGTTGCCCCACGCGAAGTTAAGTTGGCATGACGTCTACATTGGCGCCATCCTGGCTGGATTATTGTGGGAGCTGGCAAAACACATCTTTTTCTTCTTTGTCAGCAACTTTCTCACTTCTTCTAACCTCATCTATGGTTCGCTGACGACCATCATTGCCTTTTTAACCTGGGCATATGTGAGTATGATCATCTTTCTATTTGGCGGTCACGTGAACGAGCGCTATAAGCGGCAACGGCAAGACCGATCAACACCGGGGTTAAAAATGTAAATAAAATGCCAGCTCGGTGGGCGCGGAGCTGGGAAGAGCCCAACAACTCAGTTCGGATTTGGCCGTAAATCAGCACTGAAAGTTGGCTGGTTAGAAGAAAGGTGATTCCTGTTGCCAGACGAGCTTTTGAACAGATCTCATCTTCATCTCTTTGACCGCGATCAAGCAATAACCAGGGATAAGGCCAAACGGCATACCAGATGCGGAAGCGAAAGGCTTGAATAATGTAGCCAGCGAAGATATCGGTTGCTGACCGCAGGGGAGATCGGCCACGCCAGGTCCGCCATAAGAGCCACAGAACCAGCAGAGCCAATAGCAATGTGCCTACCTGAATCGCCAACTGGATCGATGGATTCAACCCTCTCGCCCGAGCCTCGAGGATGATCCAGGCCAGGGGCGAGAAGCCACCGCCCGAACCAGCTTCGCTGATGAGGCGTTGGATTAGAGGAATGGGCGAACCGTAAGGCATGAAGGAAATCAAGACGAGGGCTAATCCTGCTAAAGCCGTAACCAACAGAAACCGCAAGCGGGCTGGTCCGCCCGGTAGAATCTTCCAACAAGCGATGAAGAAAAAAGGCAGCGGCAAAAGACCAATTGGTTTAATGAGTGGCGCCAGTAACATCATGATCATGCCAAGTTGGAGCTGGTCTCGGGCCATCAACCACCAGCCGGCGACTAACCAGATTAACATAAAGGCATCGTTATGCCCGTCCATGGCAAAAATGAGCAACAACGAGGGATTCCAGGCCCATAATAAGAGCAGTGCATTTCTTCTAGGTAGGGATACACTAGGCATAGACAGCCAGATGAGGACACCAACTAACAAGAAGGAGACGGCTGCCAGCCCTTTAAAGAGTAACAGACCCACCCACAGGTTATCTGGCACTAAGGAGGTTGCCGAGGCAGCTGTCAGTTCCCATAATGGGCCATAAGGTGAAGTTTCGTTTATCCATTCTCCGGCCAGGGGAGCATAAGGTTCGTCGACGAGCTTGGCGACCGGGACGTCGAATGGACTCTGCCGGTG
>DOXE01000187.1 GCA_003519205.1 Chloroflexota bacterium | reverse complement strand
GGCACGCCCGGGCAGCCGAATTCAAGATGGTCTGTAATCCCAGATGATGTCGACCTGAGCTTGGCCAAGACGGGACCAAACATCGCACCGGCTGGCAGCCAGATTCGTTACACCTTGGCCTTTCGCAACGATGGACCGAATATGGCAACAGGAGTGATCGTTAGCGACACACTGCCCAATGGACTCGATTATCATAGCGACGATAGCCAATTCCCNNATTTTGGATCCTGGAGCACCGCTGGTTCTAATCGATGCCCTTTATTACGATTCTTATGAAAGTGGCGATCTGGATGAGGCGATCCGGTTGTTAAATATCGGAGCTGGAAATGCTGATTTAAGCGGCTGGAAGCTGGGCGATGGGGAATCAGATGTAATCTTCCCGACTGGGGCAAACTTACCGGTTAATCAGGGAATCTGGGTGGCGCGAGAGGGAACTGCCTTCACACGCCAATTCGGTTTTGTCCCCGATTTCGAAGCCCGGCCGACCGATGTAAGCGTGCCCGATATGACCGGTTCCTGGCGCGGCTATAATAATGCGGGGGATGAGGTTATCCTTCGCGATAAAAACGACTCTATTGTGGACGTTCTGGTATATAAAGATGGCGATACCAGCCTGATAGGCTGGACTGGAGTCAGCGTACAACCTTACAAGGTTCTGGGCGTGTTTGGCGAGGAGGGCCAGATATTATACCGGATGAAGCAGCAAATAAATGGAATGCCAGTGGCCGATACCGATACCGCAGTGGATTGGGCCCAATCAAACCAGGATATTATCAACGGGCGCCGCGTGCGTTACCCAGGTTGGGACCTGGAAGAATTTTTCTTGCCACCGCAGATCACGGAAACAGGAACGATCACCATCGCCATTGCTCCCGATAATGCTTACGATTTTTTGATCCAGGAAATCAAGGGCGCAAAAAGTAGCATCCGTATCGAAGCCCATAGCTTGACCAGTATCGCCATCGCTGAAGCCTTAAGTGAGGTCGCGGCCAGCGGTGTCGAACTAACGATCTTACTGGAAGGCAGTCCTGTAACCGGGATCGACGATTTGGAAAGGTATGCCTGTCAAATGATTGAGACGGCCGGTGGCGCGTGTTGGTTCATGATTAGCGACAGCCAGCAAGATATTTACGATAGGTATCGTTACCTTCACGCCAAATTCCTCATAATCGACGACCAGCGGGTCATCCTTAGCACCGAAAACCTGAGTCCTTATAGCTTGCCAAATGACCCTAAAGCTGACGGCACCTGGGGTCGTCGAGGAATTCTTTTTGCCACCAACGCTGAAGAAGTCGTCGATCGCTTCCGGCAGATCTGGGAGAGAGATTTTGACCCAGACCACCATGTTGATCTATTCAGATGGACGGTTGGAGATCCCACATATGGTAGCCCACCAGCAGGTATGATCCCAATAACTATGACTGGAGGTATAACGTATACTGTTCGCTACACCGCGCCGAGCTCAAATCAGGGAACCTTTAGATTTGAGGTGGTTCAATCTCCAGAAAATAGCCTCCGGTCTATAGATGGTTTGCTCAGCTTGGTCAATTCTGCCGGTGCAGGGGACACGATACTGGCCGAGCAATTGGAAGAACGGCCGCACTGGGGATCGTCTTCAAGCGACGCCGGAGCTGATCCGAACCCACGCCTCGAATCTTATTTGGATGCTGCACGGCGCGGAGCATCCGTACGGCTTCTTCTTGACCAATTCTTCGACAGTGGGGGCGACGGTTCCCTAAACGCTGAGACTTGCCAGATCATTAACAGTGCAGCTAGTGTTGAGCGTCTGGATATAAGATGTGCATTGGCAAATCCGACCGGCCTCGGCATACACAACAAAATGATCGTGATGAATATAGGCGGAAATGGTTATATTTTTATTGGCAGCCTCAATGGCACGGAGCTCTCTCACAAAGGAAATCGAGAAGTTGCGTTATTGATACAATCAAACGAGGCTTACACATTGTTAGCCGATATGTTCAAACGGGACTGGCCAACCGTAATCCGCCTGCCGGTCATTTTCAATCGCTTCGTCTCACCGGCCGATTACGTTCTTATAAGCGAAGTGCTCTACGATCCATCCGGCCGGGAAGATGCCGAGTTTATCGAACTGGTGAACCCCACCCAACAGCCTATAGACTTGACAGGATTCAGTCTGGGCGATGCCAAACAACCTACCGATTTTGAAGACCTTCGTCACTTTCCAACCGGGGCCCTGATCCAACCCTTGGACACCATCGTCGTCGCCCTCACGGCGAGTGGGTTTCATTCTGACTTTGGTTTCTATCCTGACTATGAAATTCTCGACAGCAACCCAGGGGTTCCGAACATGATCGACGACCCAGATTGGGGCGATCCAGATGCTATCCTCCAATTGGGTAATGGTGGCGATGAAGTCCTGTTGCGAGATCCGGTTCACCAACTGGTAGATGCCATTGCTTACGGTAGTGGAAATGTACCTGGCAATGTGTCTTGTCCTCTATTGGGAACTTCTGACCATAGCCTAGAACGTTATCCCTATTGGCAGGATACCGATGATTGCACCGTTGATTTTCGGGATTGGCCGCTACCAGGGCCGGGGCTACTACCATAACCTTCAATTAGTACCCAACCTCAGGCGGTAGGAAAATAGGCCTAAAAGAACCATATTTAGTATCTTTAAATCTTCAATATCCTCACCGGCCGGTTTGAGGCTATGGTCCTGGGTTTGTGCAGCAATGGGTAGCTTTAGCGATGGCGAAGCCCCGGCCGGGGGCGAACAGCAACGATTTGGCCGTTCTCTTGTTTAAAGACGTAATCGCAGAAACCGGGCGGAGTCTGAGCGTTCCAGCCTGGTCCTGTTTCTTTGAGTTTCTTTTGAAGTTGCTGCCATGCGGCCGGGTCGAATCCATCTGCGGGAATTTCAATGCCTACTTGGTCGGGATTGTCTACATCCCACCCGGCTCGTTTTAAGGCAGGGTCAATTAATTCATTTCGGGTTCGTGCTTCGTTTATATTTGTCATATTTCCCATGGTCTCCCACAAATGACTTACGGCACGTGACATATCTATAATACCTTAAATTTGGCCACACGTCCGAATTCAGATGCAGCTATTAGGGTGATTTTTGATTGAAAGAGGTGGGTATGTTGGTGAATTTGATCGTTTACGGACTTGATGTTGATTTTGCGGCAAATTCGCGGAGGGTAGCTCAGCTAAGAAGTGAAGCTTAAAAACTGTACATCTGGGCTCCACTGTTTTTAAAATCCAGCCATTAAGGTCGGCACTTAACTTCGAACAGACGTTAGTCAAGATAATTCCGAACTCAGGTTAAAAAGTAAAAACGCCCATGCATTTATGCACGAGCGCTTTTTATCTAGGTATAATCCGCTGAAGATTCTTTAAGGGGAGGATTCCCTACTCATGCAGCTTAGGGAATTAGAACCTCATCAATCACATGAACAATGCCATTGCTGGCGTTGACATTTGCCGCCACAATTGTTGCATCTGGACTCCCCAATCCAAGCGAATCAGCATCTACCACCTTGCCCATTGGCGTCACCCACACATAGCCGCCAGAAAGCATTTCCACACTTTTCGTGTTGTTCTTATTGACCAAGCTGTTTGACCAGCGTCGCCCATTTGTCACATGATACAGCAGGACACTTTCCAGAACATCCGGGTTGGCGACAAGAAAGTCGATGGTTCCCGGATTAGCTTTCTCGAGTTTATCGAAGGCTTCATTAGTCGGTGCGAATACAGTGAACTGACCTCCATTGTCCAACGCCGCATCCAGGCCAGTCGCCTCCAAGGCAAAAGCCAGCGTTGAGAAATCTGGGTTACTCGATGCGATCTCATAAATAGTAGCATCCCCTGGCGACTTTCCACCAGCAAAAGCAGGTACTACCATTGCCAGCAATAGTGACATGATTATGGCTAAGTATAGAATTTTTTTCATTTTGTTCCTCCAAGTGAACTAACAAAACCAGTAATATTCTGCGAAATTTAGGATATGCCAACGGTAGATTCAGAATATTCAACCCAATGCACCACTGGGATCCTTATAGAGTCATTTCAACGATTTTAGTCTATACCTTTATCCTCACCTCCCGTGTATGTGATCTTAATAACTCGACGCCCTTTCCACACCACAAAGAAAGCCCAGATTAACCAGTATGTGGATGAGTAATTGAGTAGCTTTCTATAGACAATTTGGTTTTGCGCCAATTGTACCAGGTTGATTATCACAGATAACATTTAGAATGGAATCTGTATCTTCTGACCCAGATCAACCTAATCCAGACCATCATACTCGAGATTGGACTAGTATGTCAAGCGCGTTTTCCACGGGCTGTTATTCTTCAGTAAATCTGTCACCCACTAACTTTTCAGTAAAAATGTCACCCTATGAAAGAAGAGGTGACATTGAACCTAAAGGAACAGAAGCGATTGTTGATACTGAATGAGATATTAGCCGGACGG
>DOXE01000348.1 GCA_003519205.1 Chloroflexota bacterium | reverse complement strand
GTCTTGGTGAAATCCGTCAAATTCATGCTGACCTGGGCTTGTCCGTCGACGAGAAATCCCAAGGCCTGAACGTAACGCAGGCCACCACTGCTAAAACGTACGGCCCGAGCGATTTTATTGGCCAGACTGACGTCGTCGGTATTCAAGTACAAGTTGTAGGCAATAAGAAACGGCCTGACCCCGATAATGGTCGCGCCCCATGTTTTTGGTTCAGCCGGCCCGTAATCCGGCTTTCGGCCAGGCTCGGTCCCGACCTCCTTTCGCCATAATTCGTATTCGCCTTTGCGGATACTGGAAAGATTCTGGCGTTCTGGACGAGATGCGGCCGCCCCATATAAATAGACGGCAATTCCCAATTCTTCGCCAACCCTTTGCCCAAGATGATTAGCCAAAGCGACACATTCTTCCACAGTGGTGGCTTTCACGGGTATAAAGGGGCAAACATCAGTAGCCCCGATACGAGGATGTTCGCCTTCATGTTGATCCAGGTTGATTAGGCTGGCGGCCATTTTTATGGCCTGAAACGCTCCCTCTTCGACGGCGGTCGGGTTGCCGACAAAAGTGATGACACACCGGTTATGATCTGGGTCGGCGCTGACATCGAGGACGTGAACTCCAGGTACAGACCGAATGGCATCGGCTATCGCGTTATAGACATCTGGCCTACGACCTTCGCTGAAATTTGGGACACATTCAATAATCGGCCTCATCTTTAAGTGACTTCTCCTTGACAATATCGAGCGTCAAAATAATCGCATGTTCAGTGGGCGAAACAAAACAATGGATTGTATCAGAGGGATAAGTTTGCTCAAATCCGGCAAGGATATGCTTCCGTTAATCCGGTGGTAGGTGAGACCAGCGATGTTTATCTGAGCAATATTCGGGCCCGGCCCATTGAATTGAAGCAGGGCGCATTTGTTATGGCGGTAGCGGTGACTTTGTGATTAGATGTGGATATTTCCGGTATGGTTTGCCGGCCGAGAAAGTAAGCATTTTGTGGCGAGCATATGGAAGAAGCCAGATCTAAAGGAGGAATAAGAAATGCCCTAGATGGTATGGCAAGGAGGTCTGGCTCGCCAAGATTTAAGGCGGTAAGAAAAGTGCGAGTCCCTTGGTGGCCTGTGACAAATTGTTGTCTGACCGTAACGAACGGATCTCAGAGCTTGCCGGCACACTAGTGGAGACTCTTAAACGCTTCAGTCTATGACTGCCGCCTTATGTTCCATCTAGGGCACTTGTTTGTTGCATTATAATGTGATTGACTACCCTATGTCAATCAGTCAATTCTTAAATAATTGACCAGCAATAGTCGATTGTTATAATCAGCCGCGATTATTGATGCGCTCATTTGTTTTTCGGCGAAAACCCATGATTACCTTCAATGTTAAACCTTATTGCCTGGTTCCCATCGTTGTGGTGGCCCTGATAGTTAGCGGCTGCCGCACGCAAGAACCCGCTTCTCAGGAGGAGCTGGCAGAATCAGCGACTCAGGAAACAACGGCCTCGATCCGTGTTCTCCCTACCATTTATCCAACGAATACGGCCGTGCCATCGGCAACACCAACATATACACGAGTTCCCCAATCAACCCCGGTTCCAAACACACCCGTGGCATTTGACCAGGTTGCGGTAGATATTCGCTATTTCATTCCCGGCTTGGCTTTGGATCGCCGTATTCAAGGCAATGTGGCCAATCAAATCGAGGTCATTGACGAGACGACGGGGGAGTCGGTAATACGACGAGATCAACCAGGTGTCTTGCTGGAGCTGCAACAAGCCTTATCTGAGTTGGAGCTATCTGAAGTGCCGGCTGGCTGTGACTTCTGTGTACAGATGGAATACGAGCTCCCTTTGGCTGACCTTTCCGAGTCGGGTTGGTTAAACGATGTCCGGTTGTTAGCCAGCCTTGAGAATTATACATCCGTGTTGTTAGGGCCGCATTTCCCAGAAGAAACCATAGTTGGTTTGCGGCGAAGCGCCTCGCCTTATCACGCAGCCCATACGGTCGGCTTAACTGAGGATGGTCAACTATTTTTCTGGACCGCAGTCGATCCGGAAGTGACCGCGCCACAACCGGCCGATGAAACCCTTCTTGATTTAACCGAAGAACTGGCCAACGTAAATCCCGCATCACTGGCTGAGACATACGCTGCTTCTTGCCCCGAGGGTTTTGGCCAGGAGACACTTTATATTCGAGATGAAGAGGAAGATAAGGAGATCTCGATAACCTGCCCTGAGCTATCCTTGCCGACAAGCCTGGCGCCAATCTATCAGACACTGGAAGAACTTGTAGTCGATACTATGGGAGATGATTTGTTAGAACGGCCGGCGACGGCATTACCCTTGGATAGTCTGGTCTATTACCGTCGAGATGATGGTTTCCAACTCAACATGTTTGGCGATGAGACGGCCGTTGCCATCAGCCCTGATGGCCTTTCCTACACAGGGACGGTGACCAGCACACTAATGTTGAGCATGACCACAAGCTTGATCGATAGTGGCGGCCTCGCGTTAGGTGTTGAAACTTTAGTAGAGGAAACCGATGACAGCATCCTTTTTGTCCGTGGGGAAGAGGGGGTTTATGATGCGCATTGGATGGAAAGGGTACCAGAAGAATTAGAAGAATTCCTTGATTGGCTGGAGGGAGTGATCGCCCGGCTAGCAAAAGAGGCCACAAGCTCCAGGCCCGAGCAAACTCCTTCGCCGGAAGCAAGGGCGACCCGCAGCCCTTGATACGAGAAGTTTAAGAAGAAGTAAAAATCCTGCCTCCCATTTGCTCCAAGCCCCAAAATTAACTACAATAGAACATATGAGCTATCGAGTAATTGAGGCTAGCGAGATCGTTGAATACATCTATTGCCGCCGGGGCTGGTGGTTGCAACGGATAGTTGGCCGTGAGTCGCGAAATGTGAGGCAATTGGCGGATGGCGAATCATACCATCGGCGCCATCGATCAAACTTGAATAAAACAAATCGCGCCCGACAATTGGCGCTGGTGTTGATTTTTATAGCTGTGTGTATTGCCGTTTTCTGGTTGGTTTCGTCATCATGAATGAGAATGGGGTAACTATCCTGTGGTTGGTTGTGGCCTTCTTCTTAGTTGTATTTGCCCTTTTAACCTGGATCTGGTCGCAAAATAGACGGTACGAATCAGGCCTGCCACCAGGTGAGATAATTTACAGCGATCATGGGACTTGGCT